>NZ_JNGB01000122.1:0-27518 GCF_001029355.1 Robinsoniella sp. RHS | reverse complement strand
ATTTCATCACAGGCATCCAGCAGATCTTCAGAAGCCGGATAATGTGATGTACGTATATGGTTTATATTTGCATTCTTGTACGCTGCAATCTCGGCGTAACTTTCTTCTCTGGTCATGGAACGTCCCAGATCATCGGATACATCATGTCGGCAGGTACCGCGCAGTTTTACTTCTTTTCCATTCACATAAACTTTATTGGTATCTGTGCCGTCTGCGCCTCCGTAATGTATTTCACGGAATCCTACATTCTCCTCATTTATCTGTACCGCTTCCCCGTTCACCAGTAATGTGGTACGCAGCGTATACAGATTTGGGTGTTCGGCATCCCACTGCTTCGGCTCTGTAACCGGCAGGGTAAGTTTCTTTGCAGCTGAGAGTTCTCCCGTTCCCGCCAGGACTTTTAAAGCATTGTCCCTTTCTTTGCGCATATTTTCAAATGCTGCTTTGGAGTACTGTCCTGTTTTACCGGAATTTCCTTCATAGAGATTCGTTTCATTTTCTTTTAATAAAGTACTTGCTTCCTCAACAAGTTCCGGTAAATTCTTTAAAGCCTCTGTCTCCCGATCAAAATCTATTGTACCGGAGGTAACTACTGATTCCCCGTCAAGCAATTCCACAAGCAGTGCGCCTTCGCCTGAAACCATGTTCAGCTGGGCAGTTACTTCCAGATCTGCATTCGTAAATGTCTCATCAAAGTCGGTATTTACATAGGTCCGTGCAATACTGTCATATGGAACTGCAACAAGGCTTACATCCCTGTTAATCCCGCCCATGTTGTGATGGGCATACTCTGTAGCATTTGCCGGATTGTTGACTGATTTTCCTTCCGGGTTCCAGATTCCCTTTGTGGTACTGTATATTTCTGCAACTCCCACTGTCATGGTGACTGTCTCACCCGGTGCTGCAAATTCTGTGATATCACAATCCCAGGTGGTAAATCCACCTACATGAGTGCGGATATATTTTCCATTAATCCACACACGGGAATTGCTGTACACACCGTCAAACCTTACCAATACCCTGTTTCCCGCAAAGTCTTCCGGTACCGTAATCTCACGCTGGTAATAATACTCGTTGTTTGTCAGGATGTCGAAGCCCTGCATAAGCGGCTCTCCAGGCACTTTTATGTTTTTCCAGTCTCTTTCTTCCCATTTACTGAAATCAAAATCCTGGTTCTCTTCATTGGGTGCCGCAATTCCCCCTGCCTGTGTATAATCAGGAATATCAAACAGATATCTCCAAGTTCCGTCTCCCGTCTTCTCATTCAGGCTGACCTCAGTCTGTTCTATCCCTTTTATATACCTGGCTGCATCCGGAATCACCGGTGTATCCCAAACATCACTGCCTATCTCCGTTTCTGCCACTTCCTGCACATCAGCCGTCTGAACGTCTGAAGATGCAGCTTCCGCAAAAACGAGGATTCCATTCATCTGAAATATCATGACCCCCGCCAAAGCCATACTTATCCATCTTTTTCTATTTTTCATTATATAATCTCCCTTCCCCGGAGCGTATTTGAAAGGTTGGAGTTTTTCATCCCCGCCGCCAGCTTAATTCCCGCCTTTTTTTCTATAAGTTCTGCACGCCTCCACATAAGCCAGAATATTTTCCAGTGGAACCTCTGGTTCCAGCATATGGGTCGGTGCCACAAAGAGTCCGCCTTTTTCCCCTGCAATATCCAGATTGTTCCAGACTGCTTCCTTCACTTCCCGAGGGGTGCCGGAAGGCATAACAGTCTGTGTGCCGATTGTACCGTGAAATGAAATCTGCTGACCATACTTTTTATGGATTTCTTCAAAATCCATGCATTCACTCTGAATAGGGTTCAGAACTTCTACCCCTGCTTCTATTAAATGGGGTATCAGGGGCTCGATAAATCCACATGAGTGATAAAAAATTACGATTTCAGGGTTAATTTCTTTTACTGTACGAATCAGTGCCGCCAGTCTTGGCTTAATCCATCTGCAGTAAAGCTCTTCACTCATCATAAGCGTATACTGCATACCGATATCATCACCAATAAACAATACATCCACCCCGGCTTTTGCATAGGCAGCAGCCCTTATTGTGGACTGCTCTGCCGCCTTATCAAATAGAAATTCAGCTATTTCATTTTCCTCCATCATATCACAGAACAGCTCTTCCATACTTCTCATATACCAGGCGCATTCCCATATTGTCATCTGCATGTCACCTATCGCAATGAGATCTCTTGCTTTTATTTTTTCAACCTGCTCCGCCTGGTGGGATCCATCTGCCTTCGCAAAATCCGGATATGGATAATTCTCTATCTCCTCCAGGGTTTCCATGTTTTCCAGTGGATTACGCATATAGGTCATATGCATACTGTTTGGCGATTTCTCATGCCCAACACCCCAGATGTCGATATCCGCACCCTCTGCAAGCGGTGTCTGATAATATACACGATATTTTTCTGTGTCATGGTTGCGCAGGCGCAGATCTTCTACCCTGCGCCATGGAAATTTGAAATATTCCTCATAATCATCTGCACCAAGCTGTTCTTTGCAAACCTGCTGCTGATGCGGAGAAAGTACAAATTCTACCGGAATCCATTCATATCCCTGCCGCCTGATCAGCGACAGGAAGTTCTCTCTGTTTGTCATCTTCTGCCTGCTCCTTCATCTTGCCCTTTATTTGGCTGCTTCGCCCATTACCTCTTCATAAGTATCTGCAGTCACTACTACAGCATCTACTGCTGTTTCCTGCGGAACTTCTTTTCCTTCGATCAATCCCAGGAGAACATCTACGGAACCTGCACCTACAGAATCTGCTGAAAAATATGCGGAAGCAACTACACAGGAACCGCCTTCTTTCTTAAACTCGTCTTTTGCCATATAAGCACCCAGACCTACTGCACAGGCATCCTTGTCCAGTCCTGCACTCTCTAATGCTCTTGCTGCACCGATAACGCCCTCTTCATTTGCTCCTGTTACCAGCCATTTCTTAATTTCAGGATGTGCTGTAATTACCGCTGCTGCCGCTGTATTTCCTTTATCTGTTGTTCCGTCATAATCCGCGCGGTAGATCTTAGCTGTATCAAATTCAGGAACCAGTTCTGTAAATTTGTCATATTCACCTTCTGCACGAGGCACACAGCTGGATACGGTATCCATTGTCATCAGCAGCATTCCCACTTCTTCATCTGCCGCAAGGTTATTTTCTTTTACGTAATTAGCCATCCACTCACCATTAGCTTCACCTATAACATATGCGTTGATGCCTACCCATGGTGCCAGCTTTTCGCCGTTTGCATCCTGCAGTGCGTCATCAGCCGCTACAACCGGAATATTTGCTTCTGTACATTTGTCAATAACTGCCTGTGACATCGTCTGATCGGGAATACAGGTCACGATACCGTCTGCCTGGTTTGCAATCGCATTATCAATTGCCTTTAAATATTCTTCCGGGTTCATTTTCGCATCAACGTATACAAATTCACCACCGGCAGCCTCAACCGCTTTTTTTGCTGCTTCGCCTTCATCAATAAACCAAGTCTGATCGCCTGCTTTATAGATACCATAGACTAATAAATCTTTATCCTGCCCTTCTCCCGCAGTATTCTCTGCGCTTTTAGTTTCTTCCTGTGTCGTTTCCTTTGTTGTCTCCCCCGCTTCTTTTGTTGTTTCTTTTGTCGTTTCTTTTGTTGTCTCTTTCGTTGTTTCTTTTGCTGTCTCCGCTGTTTCACTGCTGCATCCTGTTAATGCTGCTGCCCCCAATACGACTGTCATTAATAATGCTGATAATTTTTTTGCTTTCATGATTATCCTCCTTTTTGATATGAAAAGCTCCCGAACCACTCCATGGAATTAATGCACCCGGTCCTTAAAACTTTTTACATATGTATCCAAAACACACTTTTGTGTGATTTGTTCCCGTTATTCTGCATTTCTCATACTTGCTGCAAGAAGTTCTTTGTTTCTCTTTTCTTTCCTGATATAATCGGATGCAAGTGCAAACAGAAGCAATGATCCGCGGGCAACATACTGCCAGAATGTAGGCACATTGACCATTATAAGACCTGTGTTAAAAGCCTGGATTAAAATAACACCCAGTACGGTACCGCCCATGCTTCCCACTCCGCCGGTGAATGATACCCCGCCTAATACAACTGCGGTAATTGCGTCAAACTCCAGGTTTACATTTGCGGAAGGCTGTCCGGCATTCATTCTTGCCGAGAACAGGATACCTCCCATAGCACAGAGCACGCCCATCATGATAAAGCAGCATGTAACAATTTTTTCAGGATTCAGTCCCGCAAGTCTTGCAGCTTCTTTATTTCCCCCTATTGCATAGATACTTCGTCCAAACTTTGTCTTCTGAAGAATAAAGCCAAATACAATAATACAGATAATCATCACCCAAACTGCCAGCGGGATATCTAAGAAACGAATTTTTCCCAGCTTTAAAAATCCTACATCTGCAATACCTACCGGTTTTCCATTACAGATAATAAATGCAAATCCACGTACAATGGACTGTGTTACTAAAGTAGCGATAAATGCTTCCAGTTTAATTTTATTTACCATCCATGCATTGAACAATCCAACAACTACCGATGCTCCCAGGGTCAGAAGAATTGCAAGTACTATGGGTGTTCCATTTGCCACTAAAAGTGCAACCATAACACCGGAAAATGCTGCCAGGGATCCCGGGGATAAATCGTTTTGTCCCGCAATAATTAAGTAGGTATGTCCCACAGCTACCATCCCAACCAGTGATGCTGCCACCAAAAGGTTAATCATGTTCTGAATTGAAAGAAAATTTTTATTAATTGAAGTAAACAATGCAAATACCACAATAATTGCTCCAATCAATACCAGCTTGTCGCCTCCTATATATCCTGCTATTGCTTTAACTTTACTGCTGCTATTCTGATTCATTCCCTTATTCTCTGTATTTTTCATTCTGTTTCCTCTCCTATCATACCCAAGCTTAAGAGCCTGTCCTCTGTCGCTTCTTCTCTCATAATCTCACCTGATATATGCAGCCCACGCATTACAATAATGCGGTCTGAAAGTCCGATAACCTCCGGAAGTTCAGATGAAATCAGGATAACTCCCAGCCCCTGCTTTGCAAATTCACAGATCATCTGATAAAATTCTGACTTTGCCCCTACGTCAATTCCTTTTGTAGGCTCGTCCAGAATAAGAACCTTGGGGTTCGTGGTAATCCATCTTGCTACAATACATTTTTGCTGATTTCCGCCGGACAGTTCAACGATCTTTTTGTCTGGGGAAGGTGTTTTAATTTTAAAGGACTCGATACCTTTTTTAGCCTCTGCCTCTTCTTTCCGCTTGTCGATAATTCCAAATTTATTAGAATTTTTATCCATAAGGGATACGTTGATATTACCCGACACGCTCAGATTTGACAGAATTCCCTGCATCTTTCTGTCTTCCGGCACCAGCACAATTCCGTTTTTCATAGCCTCTTTCGGAGACCGGTTCGTAATTTTCTTTCCCTCCAGGATCACTTCTCCACTCTGGAGCTTGTCGGCTCCGATAATGGCACGCATCACCTCAGTCCGCCCGGCTCCTACCAGACCTGAGAATCCCAGCACTTCTCCTTCTCTAAGTACAAAAGATACCGGCTTCACATAATCAGAAGAAACATTCTTCACTTCCAGAAGTACCTTACCAATCTTTTTATTGCGGTCAAGGCTTTCATAAATATTTCCCAAATCCCTGCCTACCATCATCCGTATCATCTCTTTTTCTGATACTTTTCCGGTTACAACCGTATCAACATACCGCCCGTCCTTAAAAATAGCTACTTTGTCGGTAATTTGCTGAATTTCATTCATTCTGTGTGATACATAGATTACTATTTTCTGTTCCTTTTTCAGCTTTTCAATAATACTGAATAAGCTGTCGATTTCTGAATCACTCAAACTGGCAGTTGGTTCATCAAAGCAGATTACTTTTAGATTTTTTCGGCTGTAAGCCTTCATAATCTCAACCATTTGCTGATAAGCAATACTTAAATCCTTCACCTTTTCATTTGCCCTGATCGGAAGCCCGAATTCATTAATGATTTTCTGTGCCATCTCATTTGCCTGCTTCACATTGATAACGCCCAATTTATTTACCGGCATTCTTCCCAGATAGATGTTTTCTGCCACAGAGAGCTCCATTAATATCTGCCGTTCCTGATAGATAACACTGATCCCTTCTTCAATTGCCTCGTGAGGGGATCGAAAGTGCTTTTCCTCTCCATCCAGAAGGTACTTCCCCGCATTCGGCTGGTAATCACCGTTGAGAACCTTCAATAATGTAGATTTACCGGCACCATTTTCTCCCAGGAAGGCCAGCACCTCACCCCCATATGCCCGAAAGCAAATATCATCCAGAGCTTTTACACCCGGAAAATATTTGGATATGTGTGCAAATTCCAATTCACTTCCCATAATTCTTCCTCCTTCTATGCTTCTATAGTGCAAAGCTCTTCCGCTTTACTTCCCTGCCATAAATTCCGGTACTCTAACGGCGACATCTCCATATATTGCTGAAATACCCGGCAAAAATACTGTGCACTGTTAAAACCCGCTTTCAATGCAATCTCTGTCACCGTATTGGATGTAAACCACAAAAGCTCCTTTGCCTTTTCAACCCGCAGAGTATTAATATAGTGCTGACAGCTGATTCCCGTCTCCTCTGCAAAACACTTGCGGATATACCGGGAACTGATTCCAAACTGCTCCGCAAGCTTTTCTTTGTTAATATCCATCTCATAATTATCATTAATATAACGGATGATATCTGCCATCTTTCCAGCCTTACTATGACTTTCCTGCTGCTGTATTTTCTCTGTAATTTTATCGGATAACTCTATGAACAGCTGAAAAATAGACAACTTCAGCTGAATATTTTTTTGTTCTTCCTCTTTCTTCGCCCGGTAAATCTTACACAAGCTCTCCAGAAGGCAGCATGCCATTTCACAATTGGACAGTTTGTGGTATCTGGGTTCCTGGCATAAAAAGCTCAATATCCCTTCCAAAGTCTTCGGCGCCTGTACACAAAACTCCAATTGAGCAATACTGCACTTTTCCCGAGTATCTACAATAAAGCAATGAGGCACCCCCGGATAAACCACCATGCAGTCACCTTCTTTCAGCGGAAAATACTGTCCCTCCACTCCCATGATGCAATGGCCCGATTTAATACAATTAATTTCAATTTCTTTATGATTATGGTCCTTAAATCGGTACGCCGACGGGAAACGAAAAATTCCTGAATTTCGAATCTGTATCTGACAGGATCCCTTTGCCAAAATCTCCATTATACTTTGTTCCAAATTGTCCATGTTCCCTCTCTTTCTACCATTCATTCCACAATAAGGAACTTTCACCTGTAAGTATGGTTTTTTGTATTTGCAATTCTTCCCATTTTATTTTGTATATAATGTGTTCTTTTATATCGTTTTCGCCTCTTATGAAGTATATTTTAACCATATTTGCCTCCTATGTCTTTTACTTATCGGTATGTTGTACATATTTCATTGTACATTTCGGAATTATTATTCTGTTTTTCCTTTTTTTCACAATTACAGGTGTTTAATGTCTGCTTTTTATTTTTTTACAAAATTACCTGATAATATTTTCACACAAAAAAAGGACAAGGAAAAATATCCTGCCTATTCTTCCTTTCCCTTTTCCAATCACATCATAGAGCTAATACCACTCTTCCTGCATGTGATCCCCGGTAAACATATACAGCTTTCCTAAATTATTATGTTCATCCTGAGCTGTGGTTACAAATAATAAATTCTTATTCCCACCTCCTATTATGCAGCAGGATACATTTGGATCCGGCACCTGCACTTCTTTGATTTTGGCCCCTGTACCGGGGTCATAACATTGAACCTTTCCTCCGCCCCACATTGCAACCCATAGTTGACCGCGGCCATCCATGCACATTCCATCGGGAGCCCCTTCCTTTTCATCAATGAAAACTGCTGTTTTTTTATTGCTTAAGACACCTTCTTCCACCACATCATATACGTCAATCTTTTGGGTTGGGGTATCGATGTGATAGAATTTATCTCCTGATGGATTCCAGACTAATCCATTAGAAATAGTGAATCCATCGTATTTAGAAATAACCCTGCCTTCCTTTATACAATACAAGGATCCCGCCCCTTGCGCTTTTGGATGGTTCTGATCAATAGCCATAGTCCCGACCCACAGATTTCCATATGGATCCAGTTTTCCATCATTAAAGCGAATATGTGCAGGCAGGCTGATCTGCATAACAGGCTCTTGCATCCCGGTGCTCAGATTCAATCGTATGATTTTGTTCCTGACCGCTGCAATCAAATCGCCTTGATCATTTAACGCAATACAGCCAACATAATCTCCCATATTAAATGCTTCCAGGGTTTTGTCATGCAAGGAATAAGAGTAAATAGTAAACCCTTCGATATCCACAAAATGTACCTTACTTCGTGCCTGATCCCATATACACCCTTCCCCTAATTGGAGACCGGTGGCGATGACATCTCTTCTATGTTTCATTCGCAGTTCCTCCTCTCCACATTTCTCTGTTTTCCGAAGTCATGAATCTGCATATTTTTCATGATTCTCTGCATACGGCACCCCATTTACTTCCATTGTGCAATACATCCCAAATGCAGCAGTGCAATGTTCGGTATCATAATATCATATCTGCCCGGGCATGGAAATCCCGGTTATTTACATAATCCCATATTTGTCAAATGATTCTTTCGCTCCCATTCCGCCTTTTATTGCTTCCGCCACCATCTTTTCTCCCATAGCTTTTTCATATGCCCTCTGGATGACTTCCGCTTCTACTGCTTTGGGAATTACCAGAACCCCCTCTAAATCGCCGAAAATAATATCTCCTGGATTAATACGCACTCCCTCGATCTCAACAGGCACTCTAAAGTCAATAACTTTTCCCCTGGGAGCCTGGTCCTGTGCGTATCTGCCATAGGAGAAACAGGGGAATTTTAATTCCTCTATTCCATTTGTATCTCTGTGAAAACCATTGGCCACCGCCCCTGCCGCGCCTAATATCTGCATTCTGGTACACATCAGTTCTCCTACCAGAGCGTAGGAAGGAGAAGCACCGGTACAAATATATACCTCATTCTTTTTCAGATCATCCAAAGCTTCCAGCATCAATCCAAAGGGTTTCTTCATAATCGGGTTCTGCCCATTGGAAAGTTCTTCAAACGCATCTGCCTCTAACACCGTCATTGCACGTCCCGCCACTACCATTTTGGAATTGACCGGCTGTATTTTCTGGGGCAGAAACTGATGAAAATACCCCATTTTATCTAAAATATCACCGATTACGGCTGAATACATTTCACTCCTCATTAATTCAAATAATTCATCATCATTTTTCCATTCAATCATACGATTCTCCTATTCCACCACTGCGCCTTGTGCCGCTGACTGGCTGATTTTTTTGTAAGTATTCAGATATCCGTCTAAAACTTCTTTTTCCGGACGGATCCAATGTTTTTTTCTTTCGTTTAATACGGTATCTTCTATTAATAAGGAAAGCTCTCTTTTATCCACATCAATCCGGATCATATCCCCGTCCTCCACCAGTGCAAGAATTCCTCCTTCGTAGGCTTCCGGTGAAATATGTCCAACAAAACATCCCCGGTTGGATCCGGAAAATCTTCCGTCTGTAATCAATGCACAGCTGTCTGATAAATTCATGCCTTCCAGGCATTTCATAGGACGATACATTTCCGGCATACCGGGTCCGCCTTTGGGTCCTTCATAGCGAAGAATGATAATGGTATTTTCCTCCACCATCCCATTTAATATAGCTTGGCAGGCCTCCTGTTCACTCTGGAATACCTGACTCTTCCCCTCTATTCTCATTAAGTGAGCCGGAATGGCTGCCGGTTTTACAACGGCTCCAAGGGGTGCTAAATTTCCTCTCAGGACTGCTACCCCGCCTGTTAAGTGAAACGGTTCTTTGATGGATTTGATTACCTCCCTGCGTCCGCTAAAGCCAAACTGTTTTAATGACTCCTCCATGGTACTTCCGGAGACATTGAGGCATTCCATATGGAGCAGAGACTCCAGCTCTTTCATGACCGCAGGTACACCTCCGGCCTCATAAAAATCCACCATATCGTAAGGAGATGCCGGATAGACAGATGCTATTTGAGGTATTTTTCTGCTTAATTCATCAAATAGTGTAAGAGGCAATTCCCCTAATCCGGCTTCTTTGTGTATCGCCTGCAAATGCATAATGGCATTGGTTGATCCGCCGATTCCCATTAAAACGGCCATTGCATTATAAATGGATTCTTTTGTAATGATCTGACGGGCTGTTAATTTTTTTGCAACCAGATCAACAATTACCTCTCCCGTGGAGTATGCAATCTGCATGCGTTTGGAATAAATTGCAGGCACTGTTCCACTCCCCGGTAAACTCATCCCCATCGCTTCCGCCAGACAACCCATAGTATTTGCAGTACCTAACATGGCACAGGAACCAACACAAGGCTCCGCAAGATTTTCGATTTCCCGGAATTCTTCCTGTGAGATTTCTCCCCGCTGTTTCCAGCCGACTGCCTCTGTTACAATATTTCCATCATAATGTTTATTCTTATACATGGCAGGCATCATGGGGCCGCTATTGCAGAAAACGGATGGGATATCCAGCCTTGCAGCCGCCATCAAAAGGCCCGGCACAATTTTGTCGCAGGAACCCAGCAATACCAGTCCATCAAATTTATGAGCCCTGACCATACATTCAACCGAAGAGGTTATCAAATCCCGGGAAGGTAGTATGTACCTCATTCCATCATGCCCTTCCGCTATGCCGTCACATGGTGCAATGCTGCCAAATACCATGGCTGTACCGCCTCTGGATTCGATACCTTTTTTCACCTGCTCACACATTTCATTTATGTTATAATGACCCGGTGTTGCATTGGTATATGTATTGACTATGGCAATCAATGGTTTTTCCAGCGCGGAATCTGTAAATCCCATGGACTTATACAACGCCCTTTTCAGAGCACCTCCATCACCTTTTAAAAGCTGATTATAGTATTGATACTCTTCCATTCTACTTTACCTCCACAAAATCATTGGCGGCTACCACAGGAAGACTTGCGCCTCCTTCTATCAGCAACGAGGTCCCTGTAATATATGCCGCTTTATCCGATGCCAGATAGACAACTGCCTGGGCAATCTCCCTGGTAGTTGCAAATCGTTTGAAAGGAAGCCGTTCTGCCGCCTCCAGCCGGATATCACCAGAATCCCACCCTACATCCGTATAGCCCGGAGCCACGGCAACCATGCGTATTCCCTTTAATGCCAACTCCATAGCCGCATTTTTGGTAAACTTTGTAACCGCCGCTTTAGTCGGTCCATATATAGTTGCTCTTGGCCAGCACCCTTCCACCTGATTAGATGAAATATTAATGATTACTCCGCTCACACCCTTTACCACCATTCTTTTAGCGGCAATCTGGCTGCTGAAGAACAGGCCTTTCCAGTCAATTGCAGTCATATCATCAAACATTTTTTCTGTTGCATCCAGAAAATACACTTCAGGGCTGATACCTGCATTGTTCACAACTATATCTATGACATCAAATTTCTCAAAGGCAATTTGATACATTTTCTCAATATCTCTGACACTTCCCATATCCGCATAGACAGCCAGACTATCTACACCAATCTCTTTTGCTTTTTTACATATCTCACAGGCTGCTTCCTTATCACTGCGGTAATTCACTACAATATTGTATCCTTCTTCAGCTAAATCCAAAGAAATCTGTTTCCCAATCCCTCTTGCTCCACCTGTAATCAGCGCTGTCTTTCGATGCATTCCTAATCCTCCTCTTCATTAATATAAATCTATGGTACTTTTCATAATCAACTGTACTTTGTTCCAAATTGTCCATATTCCCTCTCTTTCTACCATTCATTCCACAATAAGGAACTTTTTTCTGTAATCATAACTTTTTTTATTTTCTATTTTTTTCATTTGCCTTTGTCTATAATGTGCTCTTTTATATTGTTTTTTTCTCTTATAAAGTATATTTTAGCCATATCTATCACCTATGTCTTTTAATTATTGGTATATTGTACACATTTTTTTGTATATTTCGGAATTATAATTATATTTTTCCTTTTTTCACAATCGTATGGGTTTCCATTAGCTGATCAATCCCAAAGAAAATGCGCCGTGTCAGCAAACTAATTACCAGCATAATCAGACCTGCCCCATAAAACGGAACATAGGTGACGCTCCCTATATGTTCAAAAACAATACCATACATAAACTGACCGAGAGGATTTGTGCACATACATATGCACAGCACGCATGACAGTACTTTTCCTGTTAACTCTATGGGTGTTAAAATCTGCAGACAAGTCAGTACCTGGATGGAAAATAAGGTGGTCATTGCTAATAGCAGACTGCAGCCGGTTATCAGGACAATATAGACTGCCATAGATTCTGTGAACAATTGCAGTGCGAACCCTCCCAGAAGAATACACATCGCGCATCCCGCTAAGATAAATGGACTTGACTTTAACTTTAATTTCTTTGAAAATACTCCCTCCAGCAGACCTCCTAATATACTGCCTGCGGCGATGGCTCCCTGGGCGTATCCGTATAGGCGGTTTGCCGTATCCGCTGCAAACCCCAAATGCAGCGTAATAATGACTGGTATTCCCACCATTATTAAAGAAGTTAATAACAAATTAATCGAAGCAAATGCTAAAGATACCTTCCATAACACAGGCTGCTTCTTAAACATAAATCCAAAACTATCTTTCAGATCATGAAATCCCATAGCAATGATATTTCCGGTGGTTTTCTTTTTTTCAAATGGAATATGAATAAACATCTCCATTACAGCCGATGCCAGAAAGCAGCCAAAGCTTACATACAGAATAGGGGTTAAGCCAAAAACAGAAAACAAAATGCCTCCGATTACCGGCCCGGTCATATTTGCCAGGGAACTGATTAAATCTATTACTGAATTTCCCTGCATGATATGTTCCGTATCTACCAGAGAAGGCACACTTGCCTGAACCGCCGGTTGGTAAGCTCCCTGTATGCCATATAAAATCATCATAGTAACAGTCATAAGCGGCACAATGTCCATTTGCCCTGACAGCAGATAAAACAGGAAAATTAAAATAGCTGTACTAAGATCCAGAATGACCATAATATTTCTTTTATTAACCCGGTCCGCCAAAATCCCTCCTATTGGGAAAAGTAAGAGCGTTGGGATAAAAGAACAGGCTAATATTGTCCCGAACAAAGCAGACGAGCCCGTTTGATTTAATAAGTAAAGCGGCAGTGCATACCGTAATATCTGATTTCCAAATAAAGAAATAATCTGACCGGCAGCAACAAGCATAAAATCCTTTTTAAATATAGTTTCATTACGCATCGTAATTGGTTCTCCTTTTTGATCATTGTATATAGTTCCATAGTTTAATTGTGTTTTCCATAGCGTGACAGCTATAACATAAGCTTCCGGATTGCCCGCTAAAATGTATCGTTTTTGCTTCCTTGGAAACAATTTTATACTACCATGATATTGTTTCCTTGTCAACAAAACAGAAATTAAAAAAAGCAGCCCGATCCAGTTAGAATGGGACTGCTTCCGTTACCTATTCATTTTTCAAAGTTTATCATAGTCTTCCGACTTCATGTCTACACCCAGTTTCTTTATTTCGGCATCTAAATGCGCACCATACTTTTCTGCAAATCGAAGCATGATATCAAATTCTTCCTCTGTTACCTGCTCAAAGACTGCTCTATCCCGTTCCTGAAACTCTTTGTGTAATTCTTCATGAACCCGGTAAACCGCTTCCCCCTGGGCAGTAAGCTTAAAATAAATTTCCTTCTTGTTATCCGGCTTTTGGTAACTTTCAATAAGGCCTTTTTGTATAAGCTTTTTCGATAATTTACTAATGGCACCGCTGGTCATGTAAAAGGACTCTGCAAGTTTTGTCACGTTGGAATCCGCATTGCTGCCAATATATTCGATACAATGAACCTCCGAAGGTTTATAATCCTTAAGACTGCTTTTCATACGATACTTATCAAGCCACATCATCTTGTTTAATACGTCCCAGAATGCACCTACAACCTGTCCTCCCTTATTCATGACCTGTCCTCCTGTCCAATTTATTCCGGAGCGTGTTTAGAAATACATTCCACCAATTTCCAACCACGCTCTGGAAAACTATATACAATAATTATACTAAATTATTGTTTCTATTTCAACAATAATAAAAAACGTACGCGCTCATCCTTTGACGGAACCAATCATAACACCCTTTACAAAATATTTCTGAATAAAAGGATAGATACATAATACAGGTACCGTAGAAACTATAATCGCACTATACTTTAATGTCTGGGAAAGCTGCATTTTTGCTTCTGCTGCAGCTGCATCCAGACCCTGCAGATTTGTGAGACTCATCTTATTCGTCATTAATAAATCACGCAGGAAGGACTGTAAAGGCATTAGATTTTTATCATTAATGTAGATTAATGCGGAGAAGAAATCATTCCAGTGACCAACCGCATAATACAGTCCAATAACAGCCAGAATAGGCTTGGACAGCGGAAGTACTATTTTTATCAGGAACTGGTATGTATTGGCACCATCCAACTCTGCTGCCTCCTGCAAACTGGATGGTATACTATTTATAAAATAGGTTCTTGTGATAATAACATTATAGATGGAAATTGCACCCGGAATCATCATTGCCCATGGTGTATTGGTCAAATGCAGTTTATTCACAATCAGATAGGTAGGAACCAGCCCACCGCTAAAATACATAGTCAGCATGAAAAGAAACATAAGTACATTTCTTGGCACAAAATCTTTTCTTGCCAATGGATAAGCCGCACATACGGTCAAAACCAGATTAATCAGAGTGCCCGCCACCGTATAAAAAATAGAATTAACATATCCGGTCCAAATGGCCTTATATTCGATGACTGCTTCATATGCAGCCATTGTAAACCCCTTTGGCAGAAGAACCACATTGCCATTCCATACCTCTGAGGGATTGCTGAAGGACGCTATTACCACAAACCATAGCGGCCATATAAATATTATTAAGAGGACTGCCATAAGTATGATATTTACAATGTCAAATACTTTATCTGCATGAGAATGCTTTATTCTTCCTGTTTTCGCTATTTTGCTCATCTTTCTACCCTACTCCTTTCCAAACACGCTCTAGAACAGACTCTCATCTGCAAACTTTTTACAAATCTGATTAGCCACTACGATTAAAGTCAGATTAATCACGGAATTAAACAGTCCGATTGCCGTAGAATACCCATAGTCACTATTAATCAAACCAACCTCATATACATACGTAGAAATAACAGACGCCGCTCCTTTATTCAAGGTATTCTGCAGCAAAAATACTTTTTCAAAGCCTACGCTCATCAGTGATCCCATCTGAAGAATCAGCAGCATGACAATGGTGGGTTTAATAGATGGCAGATCCACATGGAAAATGCGCTGCAGTTTTGTAGCTCCATCCACAATTGCTGCTTCATGAAGCTGATAATCTACGCCGGATAATGCCGATATATAGATAATAGAGCTCCATCCCAGTCCCTGCCATACCCCGGTCCATACATAAATAGATTTAAACAGTTCCGGTTTTCCCAGGAAATCAATAGATTCCAGTCCGAGCCACCCTCTGATAGTATTAAAAATACCTGTATCCGGATTTAGAAAAATGACAATCATACCACACATAACTACCGTGGATATAAAATAAGGGGCATAAGATGCCATTTGAATTGTTTTCTTGAGATGTTTGTTTTTTAAATAATTTAACAATAAAGCAAACATAATCGGAATAGGAAATCCAACTAAAATACTGTAAAGACTGATTCCAATCGTGTTCTTTAATAATAATTCAAAATTGTAGCTGCTGAAAAACCTGGTAAAATGCTCAAATCCAACCCAGGGACTTCCCCATATTCCATCTTTGATGATGTAGTCCTTAAACGCTAACTGTATGCCGTAGAGCGGGCCATATGCAAATACAACATAATAGATAACGACCGGCAGGATCATTACATAAAGTATCCAGTTCTTCTTCATGTCCTTTCCTAATCTGCTATGGAGTTTCTCTTTTGTTGTAAATGCCACAGCTGTGTTTTTCTGTATTGATGCATTCCTTTTTGTTAATTTTTTTATCACCGGAAATCCTCCTTTTCCTTTTTTCTATGGTCTAAGAAAGAGAGTACCGCTGTATGCCATACAGCGGCTTCTCTTTTTAAATCATATGCAGCAGCTTATTTAGCCATGGCCTATGTATATGCTCTCTGATAAATTTCACTCAACTGGGCTCCGCCCATATTGTTTATCGTAGTAACATATTCTTCCCAACTGCTTTCCAGATCAAGTTCTCCGGTTGCAACCTGTGCCAAATACTGATCAATATAAGCATCCAGGTCAGCCTTTAAGGTGGATATTTCCTTTGCATCATCGTCGCTGTATCTCATTACCGGAAGGGGTATCGCACCTTTTTCTGTTACCTTGGCACGTTCTTTATTTAAGTAAACCTCATCCGGGTCAACTTCTTCTGACATACCGCTAAACCAATACTCCGGCTGAATAGACGGATGATACGCTGCACCCTGAATCGTACCATTGCTGCGTACCGCTGCAATGTCATCTCCATATCCATTTCCAATGATCCACTCCCAATTGCCTTCAGCATCTTTTTTCCACGTCTCACCTTCTACACCCAGCCATGCCAGTATTCCGCCCTCTTCTGTGTAAAATTGATCTGCCCAGGCTATAATAACTTCCGGATTTTCACAGGTATCTGTTATGGCTAAAGTTCCTGCGGTGATACCGGAAGAAATCGGATAGATTCCATCTTCAAACGGCGTCAGGATAGCATAATCATCATCATTATCACGTCCAACCGTCAGGAATGCACCTGCATCAAAGAAAGAACCAAAAACATCTCCGGACTGTCCAATTGCTCCCTGCTGCTCATGTTTCTGCGTAAATACGTTTTTATCCATCAGCCCTTCCTGATATAGCTTTGTTATATATGCAACAAACTCTTTGTATACATCGGAGGTTGGAATATAGGTTAATTTTCCATCTAAAACAGCAGCCTTTGTTACCGCATCATAAGGAACTCCAAAGTAAGGCAGCAGCAGCTCCGGCTTTACAACATCCGTACCCGTGATTGGAATCTCATCGTTTACGTCCCCATTTCCATTTGCATCTTTTTCCTTGAATTCCTTTAATACTGTATACAACTCATCCAGATTAGCCGGCTCTTTCAGCCCCAGATTCTCCAGCCACCTATGATTCAGCCAATAAGGGGATAATAGCGGCGTTTCTTTATCAATTTCCGGCAGTGAATAGATATGCCCGTCCGAAGCAGTAATATAATCCCATCCGTCAACCTTATCTAAAAGTGCGCATAAATTAGGTGCATACTGCCTGATCATATCCTCTAATGGAATGAGAATCTTTTGTTTTCCATATTTATCTAATTCTGTTGCTGTAAAACTTGCTTTGTAGAAAATATCCGGATACTCGCCGGAAGCTAATACCAGGTTTTTCTTTTCTGACAAATCCGCGCCCATAACAGACTGGTAGTTAAAGGAGATATTTGCATCACTTAAAGCCTTCTGCATTGCAACATTATCCTTTAGATCATATTCCCCATCCAGAATTGCAAATACGCTGTATTCCTTTGTATCTTTCAGCGGAAACGTAATCTCTCCCCCGTCGGCCTCTGCCCCAGTTTCCGTTTTATCCGCAGGTTCCACATTTGCAGTATCTTTGCTGCCTCCACATCCCGTTACAGATACCAACATAACTGCTGCACACAACAGCGACATAAATCTTCTAAACTTCATAAATAAATACCTCCTGTTTTTGATATTCGTTCTCTTTGAGGCGCCTCTCTCGATAAACTCTGTATTCATTATAGGTGCTCTCTTTCCAGTGAACAAGAGACAAGATTTTTGATATAACGCTTAATTATTGCATCCACTAATTGGCAGATTACAGAATAATATTCTTTTATTCTAATAAAAAAAGCACAATATTCAACCAATAATGATTGAATATTGTGCCCTGACTGCGTCTGTAGAATGAAGAAACGAACCAAACCAATGTCCTGGTCCGTCCCCTTCTCTTTCCGTACACTACCTTCATCTACAAAGCGTCATTATTCAGCTAAACCCAAATTTAAGATCAGGCAGCTGTGCGTCACAGTTTGTGGGGCGTGCAGATGACGGGAATGAATTTTCAAACACGCTCTAGAGTTCTCTTGCAGCAATTACATCTCTATACCAGTGAGCACTATCCTTTAAAATGCGCTTCTGTGTAGCAAAATCAGTATGCACCAAACCAAACCGGTAGGTGTAGCCTGCGCTCCATTCCCAGTTATCCAGCAGACTCCATGCATAATAACCTCTTACATCAGCACCTTCTTCAATTGCTTTATGAATCCACTTCAGGAATCCTTCGATATAGCGGATACGCTGTGTATCATGAATTCTTCCATCCGGCTGTATCTCCTCCCCGCAGTTAAAAGTTCCATTTTCTGTGATATAAATCGGTATTCCTATTTTATAATCATCCTCTAAAATATGTATTGCATCATAGACCGCCTTGGGATAGTACTCACTTCCATTGTCCATATAGTTGCCGCCCTTGTTTTTCTCTTTCCTGTCATCCTGAAGCAATGTGGGATCTGCGCAATCCAGTACCCGGTTATAACAGTTCAGCCCAAAATAATCCAGGGGTTGTTGGATCAGCATCATATCTTCATCCTTCATATTCGGAGTGCAGTTGGTTTCCTTCATATATTGAAGCAGTTCCCTGGTATAGCACCCCCGAAAGATGGGGTTCAAATAGGAACGATATGATTTTTCATTTTCTAATTCCGCGATTTTACAATCCTCGGGATTCTCCCTGCGAAACGGATGATGGTTCCATATATCTATTACAATGCCTATTTTGCTGTCTTTTGCCTGCTCTGAACGGAACCGTTTTACCCCCTCCCCATGTGCCATTAGAACATGATGGTTAGCCTGGCGCCCCAAATCTTCGCCCTGATGGCCTGGCGCAAAGCCCCCCAAACCGTATCCCACATAAGTGGCTATCGGCTCATTGATTGTTGCCCACATAGGTATCACATCCCTAAATTCACGAAACAGTAAGGATGCATACTCACCAAACCAGTTCACAATATCCCTGTTTAACCAGCCTCCCTCTTTTTCCAGCTCATAGGGTAAATCCCAATGGTATAGTGTGGCATTGGGCATCAATCCATTTTTGAGCATTTCATCTACCATACGTTTGTAAAAATCAAGTCCTTTTTGATTTACGCTTCCCTTCCCCTCCGGGAAAATCCGGGACCAGGAAAAAGAAAACCGGTAAGACTGCATGTTTAGTTCTTTCGCAAGCTTAAGATCTTCTTTGTACGAATTATACATGTTACAAGCTGTCTCAGGACTGGACCCATCCACAATTTTACCGGGGATTCCGGCAAATACATCCCAGATTGACTTCCCCCTTCCATCTTTTAACGCAGCTCCTTCCACCTGTGCCGCACTGGTGGCTGTTCCAAATATAAAGTCTTTTGAAAATTTCATTATAATCTCCTTATTTTCTTTGTAAGTTTCGCTGTGTGAGAACTGTTTGAAGATCTCTTTATCAATCTAAACTAAACCTCTTGATCAGTGAAAGTTTCAAACATGCTCTGATTTATTATAGATAGCTCTCTTATCAAATAACAAGAAACAAGATTTTTAGCAAACTGCTTAAATATTGTACTTATCAGCGCTGTCTCCATACAAAAGCGCGCCAACCGCCGGAGAGTCACCAATACACCTATTAAGTACACCCTTTTTTAGTTAAAACATATCAAAATCTTTTTGAAAAATCGCTTGACATATCACCAGAATACTTAAACAGGTATTTGTTTCTATGCTTCATTTATACTTTTTTTTGACTTTAAATACCATACTATTTTCAAACTGAAATCTCTCGAAAACGAACTACTTTTTTATTATCTCCCTGCAGCAGCTTCCTGCATTTTTCCAGGGATTCCCCGCTCAGCAGGAATCATATCCGCCCTGTGCCTGGGATCCAAGGAAGCACTTCCCGAAATCAAAACAAGGGGTTTATGAGCCCTAAAATAAATAGGTCCCAAAAAAGAGATAACCCTGTAGCGGTTCAAGGCTTTGAAAAAGCCTGAATTCTACAAGGTTATCTCTTTCTTATAAATCAGAGGCTAAAAATTGGTATTAACCGACAACCCCTTACTTTTGATGGCATGGTGTGTGCATCTGGCAGGAATGAATTTTCAAACACTTTTCGTCTATATATTCCATATATACGCACTATATATCATGCCGGAAATGACAAAAAAGTAGACTTTTTTTGACAGTCTGTAAACTGGTAATTTCGTGCCTTTTTTCCTATATTTTGATTATATATCATACGTAAAAAAAAGTCTACTTTTATTGAAATGTGCTAATCAATCCTAAAAAAGGCGAAGATAAGCTATTTAGATACCTGGCTCAAAAGGCCCACATTATAGTACCATAAGTTTTTGCCCCGGTATCGTGGATATATTAACTTTATTCGTAACGGATACTTGTCCTAAGGAGTCTATATGAAATATCTTAAAAAACTTACATCGGGCAGAAAAAACACTACCCTGATTAAATATTTTTTATCTTACTTTATCATTTTAAGTCTTTTATTCTTTGGCTTTTTCTTTGCTGTTCGCTCTCAGCTGAAAAATATTTATTCAAAAGACTTAAGTGAACAGACAGTTAAACGCCTTGCCCATGTTCAGGAACAATTTGAAAATGGACTGTCTGATATCAATCAAATACAGTCTATGCTTACGAAAGACATCAATCTAATTCTTTCCCGTTATAAAAATGAGAACTGGTATCGCTATCAGGCTGCCAAACAACTAAATAACTATGTAATCAGCAACAGCTTTATCAATACGATCGTATATACGGATCTGCAAAGTGATTCCATCCTCTCCTCCGGCAAATATGTTCGCAAGCAGGATGGAAAATACCAAATTTATACCGGTTCCCGTTATCTTTCATTTGATTTGAATGCCTATCTGGATGCAGTAACGGGACAGTTAATATACCTTTTTGATGATACCTCTGAGCTGCTGATTTATCTTCCCGCCAACCATGGGTCTGAGAAATATGCAATCTTTTATATCATCAACGGCCGCGAGCTGGAAAATATCATGACAACTGATATTTCCACCGGAATTACCTCCATCTGTCTGACCACTCCTGAACATCAGATTGTCACCGGAAGCAACACAAGTGCGATGATTCCCTATTTATCAGATCCTGAAAAGCTGTCCAATGGTTCTCACTTAAACCGGGAGGAATCCCTTTATATATCAAAAAAGCTAAACAGCGACTTTTCGTTTCTGGCACTTTTTTCTAATGCAGCAATTCTTAATCAGGTAAATATTGCATTTCGCAATACTTATATAGTGCTTCTGCTGCTTGCTTTACTGGGAATGATATTAATTCTATGGGCAATGCGTGTTACTTATTGGCCTCTTCATAAACTTACTACGAAGATGGTACATACGCTTGTGCCAAATCAAAGTTATGTAGAGCAGCTAGACAGTGCTTTTACTACCGCCCTTTCTGAAAATGAAGAATTGCAAAACCGAATTGATAAATACCGCCTTTCCATGCAGAAATCCATTCTGGATTCCATTGTTACAAATATTGACCACCCTAATTTGGATCATTTTCCTGATATTGATCAATTTTTCAGCATGGAGCCGGATAACCACATTTTTGTAATCAAAGTATCCAGCCCCATTCCCAGAAAATCAATTTTGTGGAATGAATATCTGGCATTTCTGGATGATGCACTGCCGGGGCACAATTCCTGTGCTATGCTTGAGGCCGATAAGGACTATGCGGCATTTATGGTAAATTACACCGGGATAGAAAAAAACAAGGACGAGGTTCTCCTGCTGCTTCTGTCCGATCTTTATGATGAAACGGGATGTATGGCTGCCCTCAGCAACAGCACCACATCGCCGCTTGAAATTCCCTCCTTATATGAAAATGCTGTTCGTGCAAGCAGCTACTGGTCCCAGGCCCCCATTATTTCATATCCGGAAATCGAGTCCACACTCCCTCCGGGTACCAGCTTTTCCTACCCTTATAAACAGCTGGACAATCTGAGCGGATATCTAAAAATTCAGGATTTCCCCAATGCACGAACACAGATAACCGAACTCTTATCTCTGATTGACAAGGCTGCAAAACACGGAAATGCTTTTCCAGACTTCTTCGTCCGATGTGTTTTGATTGATATTCTCACGATCATCATCAATAGCATGAACCGAATGAGCATCAAGTTCAGGACATTTAGTGACCTGTATTTTGAAACCCTATATTTGTGCCGCAGCTGTCCTTATCAGGAAAAAAGCCTGGAGATTGCCGAAAGCATAGAAAAACTACTGAAAACCTTTGAAACAGAGCACGAAAATGCTGCGATACATACTACGCAGATCAGGCAAATCATCCATGATAATTATGCTTCACCCGACTTTTCCATTTCCACCCTGGCTGGTACTTTTCATGTAAGTATTGCTTATATAAGTTATCTGTTCAAAAAAAAGTTCGATCAAAACTTTTCTGATTATTTATGGACGATCCGCCTGGAAAAAGCAAAAGAACTTCTGATGAATTCTGATCTGTCCATTGACCAAATCAGTATATCGGTAGGATATATAAACACTTCCAGCTTTCGTCGTAAATTCAAACAGGAAACAGGATTTACACCTTCCAGTTTTCGTAAACAGGTGATTCATTAGGCAAATCACTAATCTTCTGATAAGGTTACTATTTCTCTGCTAAACTGTATAGCTATAAAAATGGCAGCATCAGCAGTTGTTTATACGCTGTATGCTGCCATCCTGTAATTCTATAGATGTCTAGCTTTGTATGACTGGTTTCTTTAAAATCCCTTGCTCATAAAGCACATATTCGTCCTGCCACTCTTTTCCTTCTGTCAGGAAATTAGCTGGTCCGTAAGCATATGCCACTTTAGGAATCTGATGAAATGGTCCAAAGGTGTTTCGTCTAGTCAGCACAACCTGAATAGCGCGCAAATTTTCAATTACTGCCCTATGAGGCTGGAAGGCGAGAATCACTTCTTCTTTTCCAATTAACTTGACCAGTGCCCCTCCGAATTCTTCCACACTTACACATACCTTTTTATCTTCACACCCATCCACATGATAAATCACACTGCCCGAATAAAAAGGGAGTCCCTGGTTTGATATATCTCCAATAGATAGTTTCTCTGGTAACCTTGCCAGCACCGGTTTTCCGTCATGAAAGTCCACTCCAAAGCCGCCTGTTAAGTAAACAGACTCCAGTCCGCAGGTCTTAAAATAGTCCATAACCAGGGTCACTGTATTATGCCCTTCCTTCCAGACATCATCCGGAATAGAAATTCTGTCAAAACAGATATCAATCCACTTTCCGGCACTGACTGCCGGCACTTCCCTTCCATTTATGATTACCCCGCAAATATGCGCTAAATCCTCTGCCACAAGATGAACGCCTGACGGAAGTACAGAAATCTCTACGCTATACTCTGCAGTAAGCTGCGTCAGCAGTTCTTTATCTCCACCGCCGAATTTGACCTCATACCATGGCTGGAGCATTTCACCTCCACGGTAGGGAATCTTATAGAAATCACGCAATGCACGATCTGCCTTTAATACCTCTTGCATTGGTAATTTCAAACCGGTTTTATTCTGTACGGTTACCATATCCAGCACACAGATATTTTCCTCACTCAGAGCGTAGGAGAAGGTTTCCGGAAGTGTGACCTCCTTTGTACCTTCCCAAATCTCCCCGGCAGGTAAGTCCCGCACTGTATCGGAGATCATATAGAGCCGTTCTCCCCCAGCCTCCAGATTAATCGTGATTTCTATACGGTCGTCCTGTATGTTATATAACGGTTTTGTAATTTTACCATCACGGGCATTCCACAACTCCGGGTATGTTCCTTTTCCAAGGTTAACTTTTACATTGTCATATCCATTCTTTCTGTCTGTATTTAAAAGCATAACGACTCTTCCACCCTCAACCACCATACTTTTGGCATAAATCATATGACTTCCTTCGGATGTAACTTCTATCTCTTGTCCATTTCTGCAGGCACCCGCAATCGCACCCTCTTCATACGGAACGATAACAGCTTCTTTTGCCAGCAGTTTTATTTCCTCTGATGCCTCTGCATCCATATAGGCAGGAATATCGCCCGCAAAAATGACCCTGCCCCCTTGTCTTACCAGCTTCTGCAAAAGTTCTACCGTACTGCCCCGCAGAGTATCTGCACCGGCTACCAAAACTTTGGTATAGGCACAGGCTCCCACATACAGGGTTCCATTTTCCACACGGCCATGACGTGCCATGATATCTTCTTCACCGTAATCAAAGTCAATCCGGTTGTCCGTTAAGGCATGAAATACTTCCGCATACTGTCTTTCTAACCGTTCTATCTGTGTATCTGCTGCACTTAGTCCATTAAAAGCTCCGCTGTATGCGCGCGCCCAGACACTTTCGATCGGGTTGATTACCAGCAGCCCGCATTCCGCCTTACCATCATGCAAAATCGCATGAATTCTGGAATAATAATCTTCCACATAATGATAATCGGTATACCAGGATGATTGATGTAAAATACTTGCCGGATAATCCCGCTTTGCTTCTCCCTTCATGGTATACCAGGAAAGATGCGGACATCTTAAATTAATTCCGAAAAGTGCCTGCCAGTCACCAATATTCTTATAGGACTCAAAATTAGTCTGCCACCCTGTACATCCGTACAGCTCAGACAGTACCCACTCCTTTTTAAGCTGCCGTGCAACCGAATCAATCTGTTTTGCAGCCCAATAACACTGTGTATGTTCTGCCAGTAGATCAATTCCCGGATATTCCATATATTCATAAAAGCGCATCAGGGACCCCTGCATAACCGATTGGGCACAAAGAGAATCCTCATGCAAAACATGACCCGTGAAAATTAATTTATGTTCCTTACACCAATTGTAGATCGGTATTGCAAAATTTTCTAAAAAAAGCTGCTGGCACAATTCAAAATAATCCCGCTTTACCTTAGATATCTCTCCTGCTTTTTTTCGTAAAAATAGTTCTGGCAGATTTTCAAGCAGACTATACCCGAATCGCTTTTCAAACTCCGCAAACATACCCGGTGTATATGGCGCCGCATTGACTTCCCCCTCTGCAAAGTCGGTAAAACAGCCTCCCCGATGGGGTTCATCTGTAAAGATACCCTGGATTTCCACCCCGAATTTATCACCGCTTTTTTCTTTATATTTTTCGTGTGTTACTTCAATATAGCGCTGTACCGCTTCTTTGTTCATCGTATCCAGATAGCAGTAACCATTGTAATTATCGTTACACTGAGAATGGCGCAGGCGGAATACCACAGCCTTTTCGCCGCCAGGCAGACAATCTCCCTCTTTTAACAAACGCTTACTACTAAAAATACCATCTTTTACCCTGCATGCAAACACAGCCGCAATGTTTTCGTTCCATTGGAGTTCTGCCAGTTCCTCCTCATTTTTATAGATCATCTCCACATACATCGCACGGTATTTCTCTTCTTTTGTGACCATGCCCCCGGCACTGCCTGATGGCCACCTGTCCTCATCATACAACCAGGACTCCATTCCTTCCTTTTCGCCATACTCCGCACATTTATTGATCAGTTCAAACCATTCTTCACCCAGATACTCTGTCTCCAGTCCTGTACGGGAATGCATAAAATAACCACCAAACCCCATTTCCTTAATAATATCAATCTGGCGCAAAAGCTCTTGCTCCTCCAGTTTTCCATTCCATGACCAAAATGGCTTGCCCCGGTATTTCCTTGTTGGATGCTGAAACAACTCCTGACGTTTTTCTAAATTCATTATGTCCTTTCCTCCTGTTTCTCTGATTGATTAATAATCCCCACACCTTTGTGCCGTTACTAAGTGTCTTTATTAAGTATCTTTACTCAGTTCCTTTACTCAGTTCCTTTACTCAATCCCTTTACTCAATTCCTTTACTCAGTTCCTTTACTCAGTTCCTTTACTGCTATTGCGGATAGTAACTGCTGAATCGTAATGTTTTATTTTATAATAACATAGTAAGTTTTTGCGGAATATACGGTATCTTCATGCAAAAGTGTGCTTATTCTACTTTATTGCGGAATTTCACGTTCTTGCCAGATCCAGTTGACAATTTACTGTTTGTTTATATAATGATTATAAAGGTATCAAATAAACGTGACTAGTGCCTCCCGGCGTAAATACGTCGATATATAGAGCCTGATATCTGTGTCAGGTGTGCGTCTGTGAATCGACGGCGTAGCGGGCTACGACTAGATTCACAGACGTGCAGCTGGCGCGGATAGCTGGTGCTATATAGTGGCGTATTTACGCCGGGAGGCACTAGCCAGCCATACAGAAAGGATTTTCCATGGATATTCCAAATCTAACACCGGACCATATATTTCCCAAAAAAGAACTTTCTTTTTATATAGAAAAATATTACCATACCGAATTCTCAGATTTGAAGGTACATACCCACGATTTTATAGAAATTGCTTACGTATGCGACGGAAAGGGCTTTCATTTGTATAACGATATTACCTATCCGGTAAGCAAGGGTGAACTCTATATTATAAATTCCCAGACTGCACACTGCTTCTATCCTACTGACAGGACAAATTCTGAGCATTTAGTTGTATATAACCTGGCATTTCTGCCCCAGTTTATTTCGGATATAAATATAAGCCTTCCGCTTCTGACAGAGCTGACGGACATCATGCTCTACAAATCGCTCTATGCAGAAGAAATCATTTATACCCCTGATCTCCGTCTCCAGGGCTCCATGCGCACGGATATTGAACAGCTTTATGAAAAATTATATTTGGAATTTACTACAGAGGGTATCAATTACATCCAGATACTGAAGCTTACTCTCTGCGAGCTTTTATTGAAAATCCATCGCTTCTATAAAATGAAAACTACTCCGGCAAGCACTCAGGATAACCGTTATCTCCACCAGTTAATCCCAGACTGCATCGAATACTTAAAGAATAATTATTCTCAAAAAATTACCATTGGAGAACTTTCCGGTAATTTCTTCTTAAGTAAAAGTTACTTGTCGAGCTTGTTTAAGCAGGCAACCGGATCCGGCATTGTAGAATATCTGCAGCACATCCGAATAGAGAAGGCATGTGAGCTGCTTTTAGATCCCAGCCTTTCCATTACGGAAATCAGCAATCAGGTAGGGTATTCCGACTATCGGTTTTTTAACAAATCCTTTAAAAAAATTACCGGGAAAACTGCTAACGAATATCGAAAGAGTTTACCATGATTTATTATTTAGACTGTGACATAACCAGATTATAAT
>NZ_JNGB01000121.1:0-7964 GCF_001029355.1 Robinsoniella sp. RHS | reverse complement strand
ATTTGGTTTTAATTTGTTTGGAACTTCTTCGCCTATGCCAAGCACTGCGCCTTGTCCGATTTCCGTGTTCTCAGCTACGATAGAGCGGTCCAGAACAGCACCATCGCCGATCTTGGTTCCCCTCATGATAATCGAGTCACGAATGACAGCTCCCTTTCCGATCGTTACCCCGGCTCCAATGACAGAATTATGTACCTCACCATAAACCTCTGTACCATCGCCGATGATACACCTTTCAATTACCGACTCAGAAGATATATACTGCGGAGGAATAATTTCACTGCTTGTGTATATCTTCCAGAACTCTTCATATAAGTTAAACTCCGGAATGATATCGATCAGTTCCATATTTGCTTCCCAGTAAGAACCTAATGTTCCGACGTCTTTCCAATAGCCGTTATACTCATAAGCTACAAGCTTATCTCCCTTTTCATGGCAATACGGAATAATATGTTTACCAAAATCACAATTACTCTGATCAGACATTGCGATTAAAGCTTCCTTTAATACCTTCCATGAGAAAATATAAATACCCATTGACGCAAGATTGCTCTTTGGTTCTGGCGGTTTCTCCTGAAACTCCGTTATTCTGTTATTATCATCTGTCACTACTACGCCAAATCGGCTTGCTTCTTCCATCGGTACGGGCATAACTGCGATGCTGATGTCGGCATTGCTGGCTTTGTGGAAATCTAACATTACTTCATAATCCATCTTATAGATATGGTCACCTGACAGAATTAAAACATAGTCAGGATTATAATTCTCCATATAGCCCAGGTTCTGGTAAATTGCATTTGCTGTTCCCGTATACCATTCACTGTTGCCACTTTTTTCATATGGAGGAAGTACTGTTACACCTCCGATATTCCTATCCAAATCCCAGGGAATACCAATTCCAATATGCGTATTTAACCGCAATGGCTGATATTGTGTCAGGACACCAACTGTATCTACCCCAGAATTAATACAGTTGCTAAGCGGGAAATCAATTATACGGTACTTTCCGCCGAAAGCCACGGCCGGCTTTGCCACTTTGGCTGTCAGAACGCCCAGACGGCTTCCTTGTCCTCCTGCAAGTAACATTGCAATCATCTCTTTTTTAATCACGCTATCACCTCTCGCTGTAGTATAGTACTATGATGTCAGATGCATCTATAGCCCGTTAACAATCATATTTTCTCATAAATAAAATTGTTAGTTTTTATTATACCACATCTTTCCAAAATAGTGAACATATTTTACAATTTTTTGAAATTTTTTTCTCTCATTTTAGAAGAAATAGCTCAAAATATTGTCTAGCCACTTTTTTCATTCGACATTTCTTTCACATTTATGCTATTTTCCCTTTGTTTTTCCTTTGATCTTTTGTCATATTTTTACATGATTCTTTGTTTTGTTTTAAAAATGCATAAAAATACCGTCGAATATTGTGTTTTTTTAGAATGTGTTTCAGATCTCCCATAGAGTCCCCTCCATGCTGCGAAACCCAGCTTTGTAACGGCAACCGGAACCCGGGAAATCGTCCTTTAATCAGAAAACCTCAAATTTAATCCCCCATAATGTCAAGAAATGCTTTAATTTTTATCCATATGAGGTTATAATGATGACAGAATGCCTTTCACACAGCCTGTGAAAGAGTGATTTTCATAAGGAGAGTATCAATATGTATGAAATAAATTTTAAGCAGCCTATCCATGTACACTTTATTGGTATCGGAGGAATCAGCATGAGCGGTCTTGCTTCTATATTAATAGACCGTGACTTTAAAATCTCCGGTTCTGATGCAAAAGAATCGCCTCTGACTAAATGGATGGAGGATAGAGGGGTTAACGTATACTATGGCCAGCGCGCATCTAATATAGAGGATGGAACAGATCTGGTCGTATATACAGCCGCAATTCATCCGGATAATCCGGAGTATGCAGCCGCAGCCCAAAAGAATATTCCAATGCTGACCCGTGCAGAACTCCTGGGGCAGATTATGCAGAATTACGAAACACCCATTGCCGTTTCCGGAACACATGGCAAAACAACCACAACGTCTATGATTTCCCACATTCTTCTGGCTGCAGATACCGATCCTACCATATCCGTAGGCGGAATCTTAAAAGCGATTGAAGGGAATATCCGCGTCGGCAATTCTGAAACATTTCTGACGGAAGCCTGTGAATATACAAACAGTTTTTTGCATTTTAATCCAAAGATCAGCCTGATTCTGAATATTGATGCAGACCATCTGGATTTCTTTAAGGACCTGGATGACATCCGTAATTCTTTTCGCTTATTTGCCAAAAGACTGCCGGAAGATGGCACACTGATCATCAACGGGGACATTCCCGATTATGAAGAAATTACAAAAGACCTGCCTTGCAAAGTGGTAACCTACGGATTTTCAAAGTCCAGCCATTACAGTGCGGTAAATATCAGCTATGACGCTTTTGCCCATGGTTCTTTTGATGCGGTAAGAGATGGCAAAGTGATAGGGCATATTACTCTGAGTGTTCCGGGAAAGCACAATGTTTCCAATGCACTGGCTTCACTTGCACTTGGTGAATTACTTGGAATTCCTCTGGATAGAATTCAGCAGGGACTGACTGACTTTGGCGGTACCGACAGACGTTTCCAGAAAAAGGGGGAAATCGGCGGTGTAACGATTATAGATGATTACGCACACCACCCCACGGAAATTACTGCTACACTGAACGCGGCACATCAATACCCCCACAAAACTATCTGGTGTGTATTCCAGCCTCATACTTATACACGTACCAAAGCATTGATGGACGATTTTGCAAAAGCGCTGGCTCTGGCTGATAAAGTTGTGCTTGCTGATATCTATGCCGCCCGTGAAACGGATAACCTGGGAATCAGTTCCAAAACCCTTCAGAAAAAAATAGAGGAACTTGGCAAAGAAGCATATTATTTTCCATGTTTTGACGAGATTGAAAACTTTTTGTTAGAAAATTGTATACACGGTGACTTGTTGATAACTATGGGCGCCGGAGACGTTGTAAAAATAGGGGAAAGCCTGCTTGGAGAATAGTTATCCACATTATCCACATGATTATGCACATTAACGTGTATTTTACATGTGGATTTTTTTGTGGATAGCTTGGTTTACATAATTTCGCTGCTGTAATTTTAAAAAATTCGACAATCCCCGACAATTGCACATTTTCTTCTGTTGCACCTATTTTTTTTGTCCCCAAGTTATCCACATTATCCACAATGTCCACAATGGAGAACTTCCCCCTTATCCCTGGAACCCTTGTAAAAACTAGCTGTTCTCTTTTTTTAAAAGGTATGCTATACTGGTTGCATATCAAGAAAATAGCAGGTGAAAGCAATGAATGAAATATCCTTACACATAAATTCCGGCAGCAGTGTTACCATTGTCCAAAATACATTTATCGACAATTACATGCCTTCTGCCAGTGGTGAATTCGTCAAAATATACTTATATCTCTTAAGATGCACCTCTTCTAATATTGGTGTGTCTATTTCGTCTATCGCAGATACTTTCGAACATACAGAAAAAGATGTGAACCGGGCCCTCTCTTACTGGGAAAAGCTTCACTTACTGAAATTGGAACACGATGAAAACGGTGCATTAACCGGAATCTATTTTCTCAGCTCGGCTGATCTCACTTCAGGTGCGGCGACTACATCTGCTTCACTTGAAACTGCGGCCAGCACTGAGCAGCCTAAGCCCGTGAAAAAGGTACTTCCCACCGCCGATAAGGTAAAATCGTTAAAAGAGCAGGAAGATATCCGTCAGCTTTTATTTATTGCAGAACAGTATCTTGGAAAGACTTTAAGTTCCACAGAAGTATCCAATATTCTTTACTTCTATGACGGTCTGCATTTTTCCACCGACCTGATTGAGTACCTGATTGAATATTGTGTCTCCAAAGGCAGCAAAAGTGCCCGCTATATTGAAAAGGTTGCACTTTCCTGGGCAGAAGACGGCATCACTACCGTTGACCAGGCAAAATGCAATACGAATCTGTATAATAAAAATTATTTCACAATTTTAAATACCTTTGGCATTAAAGGACGTGCCCCGGCAGAACCGGAGATTACATTAATGGCTAAATGGCTGGACGAGTACCACTTTACCCTGGATATTATCATTGAGGCATGTAACCGGACTATTAAGCAGACACATCAGCCCAATTTCCAATATGCCAATAAGATTCTGGAAGAATGGAATAAGTCGGGAATCAAACATCTCTCTGAAGTTGCATTATTGGATGAAAAACACCAGAATTCCAAAAAAACTGCTCCTGTTCAGAAAAAAACCGTTGCTTCTAACAATAAATTCAATAATTTCCATCAAAGGGAATATGATTATGACCAGTTAGAGAAACAGTTGCTGAACAGATAAATTTTCATTTTCTAAAGAAGGGAGAACCAGCCTGTGTCATTGAAAAACTCGCAATATGATATGATCATCCGCCAATACCAGAAAAAACAGTTACAGACCAAACACGATCAGGATGCGCGTATCCAGGAGGCTTATGAGAAGGTTCCTGCTCTTCGTGAAATTGATCATCAGATAAGTTCTATCAGTGTCGCCCGCGGGCGTCAGCTGTTATCCGGAGACAGTGATGCACTTAACGGCTTAAAGGAAGACATCCGCCGTTTATCAGACAAGCGTATCATGCTGCTTGTGGAGAACGGGTTTCCAAAGGATTACCTTCTCCCCCGGTATACCTGCCCCGACTGTCAGGATACGGGATTTGCAGATAATCATAAATGTCACTGTTTTAAGCAGGCAGTCATTGATATGCTGTACACCCAGTCTAATTTAAAAGAAGTATTAAGCAGAGAGAACTTCTCTAATTTTTCCTATGCTTATTATTCGGATAAACTGGTCAATCCTTCCACCGGACTGTCTTCTCTGGCAACCATGCGTCAAAATATGGCTGAATGCCAGGAATTTATCCGATCTTTTGATGTAGATTTTAAAAATTTATTCTTCTACGGGGATACCGGTGTGGGAAAAACCTTCCTCTCACACTGTATTGCAAAGGAACTGATCGACACAGCACATTCTGTAATCTATTTTTCAGCATTTGAGCTTTTTGATGTATTTGCAAAAAGTACGTTTGAAAAGGAAGAAGAAGCACAGAATATCCATCCCTATATCTTTGACTGTGATCTGCTGATCATAGACGACCTGGGTACGGAGCTGACTAATACTTTTGTCTCATCCCAGCTGTTTCTTTGTATTAACGAACGGCTTAACCGCAAAAAGTCAACGATTATTTCTACAAACCTGCCCATTAATACATTTGCAGATACTTATTCGGAACGTGTATTTTCCAGGATTACCAGTAATTATATGATGATGAAACTCTTCGGGGACGATATCCGTATACAAAAAAAATTATTCCGGGGAAAGCCTTGACCTATGAAAACTTTGTGATACACTATATGCGTAAGACAATTTCACTGAAATGTGATAAATAACGGAGGAAATATCATGCAATCAACAGAAGAACGCAATCTTGAAACCATTCCTGTCGGCTCACTTGGCATTATTCCATTAGAAAGCTGTAAGACACTGGGAGAAAAAATTAATGCTTATCTGGTAGAATGGAGAAGGGAACGCGATCACGAACATAAGAAAACTATTGCTTTTGAAGGTTATCAGAGGGAGAACTACATTATTGACACCAAAATTCCACGTTTTGGATCCGGCGAAGCTAAGGGAATCATCAAAGAGTCCGTTCGTGGTGATGATTTATATATTTTAGTAGATGTATGCAACTACAGTCTGACCTATTCTCTGTGCGGCCATACCAACCACATGTCCCCGGATGATCATTTTCAGGACTTAAAGCGCATTATTGCAGCCGTGGCTGGAAAATCCAGGCGTATCTGCGTTATTATGCCTTTCCTGTATGAAAGCCGCCAGCATAAGCGTAACGGACGTGAATCACTGGACTGCGCTCTTGCTTTAAAGGAACTGGTCCGTATGGGTGTGGATAATATCATTACTTTTGACGCTCATGATCCCCGGGTCCAGAATGCGATCCCGCTGAAAGGTTTCGAAACCGTACAACCCGTTTATCAGTTTATTAAGGGCCTCTTCCGTGCCCAGCCGGGACTTAAGATTAATAAGGACTCTATGATGATTATAAGCCCGGATGAAGGCGGTATGGGACGTGCTGTCTATATGGCAAATGTTCTGGGATTAGATATGGGTATGTTCTATAAGCGAAGAGATTATACCAAGATCGTAAACGGAACGAATCCGATTGTTGAGCATGAATTCCTTGGCGCGAACGTTGAGGGAAAAGATATGGTAATCATTGATGACATGATTTCCTCCGGTGACAGTATATTAGAAGTAGCTGCAGAATTAAAAAGGAGAAAAGCCAACCGAATTTTCCTGTGCTCTACCTTTGGTCTGTTTACAAATGGACTGTCCAAATTTGATAAGGCATATGAAAATGGTCTTTTCGATCATCTTCTTACAACAAACCTTGTATATCAGACTCCGGAACTTTTACAGAAAAAATACTATGTAAACTGTGATCTGAGTAAATACCTTGCGTATATTATAGACACACTGAATCACGATGCATCGATCAGCAGTCTGTTAAATCCGATTGGACGAATCCAGAACTTTCTGGAAAAACATAACAAGTAATAAATTACAAAAATAAATATAACATATTCACACAAGGAGGTAGTATTATGCAGGCAATATTTGATGAAAGTTTAGTAACAGGCAATGAATTAATTGATGAACAGCACAAAGAACTGATTGGTAAAATCAACGATCTTGTTAAAAGCTGCGAAACAGGGAAAGAAAAAACCACAGCGGTTAAAATGCTGGATTATCTCTCAGATTATACGGATTTCCATTTCAGTGCAGAAGAAAAACTTCAGGAAGAAATCGGATATCCACAGATCAGCGAACATAAAGAACAGCATAAAGCATTCATCCAGGCAATTAAAGAACTGTACGAAATGCTTCAGGAAGAAGAAGGACCTACACCTGCATTTGTTGCAGCTGTGGATAAGAATGTTACCGAATGGCTGTTTAAACATATCAAAGGATTTGATAAAGCAGTTGCGGAGTATGCCAGAAATAACTAATGTGAATTTGCAAAGTGTCTGTTAAGCTTGTATATAGCGGATACTTTGTTTTTGAAAAACGAGAATGTGAGTAAATATACAGTCAAAAAATGGGACTAATATTGGGCAGAATCCAATAGTCCCATTTTTTTTTGCTATCCAGAGACTCCATGCAAGTTAATTATATTCGGGTTTAGATGAGTAATGACGCTTTGTAAATGATAGGTAGTGTACGGAAAGAGAAGGGGATTTGTTTTATATTCTGCAATCAGAAAAAGGAATAGACTTTCATCTTCTATTATGCATAAATTGTCAAAATATACCGCTCTACATCCAATAAAGAACATCCATCTACACCCAGGGAATCTATCATGCTGAGAACGAGTAACATAAAGCAACTGAACTTATCACAGTGATTTGTTTCTTCATTCCAGAAAAAGTAGCAAACTTTCATCTCCTTTTACGCTTAAATAGCCGAAACATACTACGCTACATCCAATAAACAACAGCCTGCCACAGCCCAGGGGTCCGACCATGCTGAGAAATTCAGCTTTGTGGCGGTAACATGAATCTCGGAAAGATGGGAGTGGGAAACTTGTATGGACGGAGGAAGCGTAGAGCAGAGCTGAGTATTTACTTACCTTTCCGGAGTGTTTTTTGGCGGATAGTATTCGACTGGCTCCCATCGGATACTAAGCGGGTACTGAACCGAGAAATGCATCAGGATTTCTCGGTGAATGCCCGCGTGCCGCCAAAAAGCGCTTCGGAAAGGTTAGAAAATACCAGTTCTGCGGCCAGCTGACGGAGTCCATACAAGTTTCCCACTCCCATCTTTCCGTTGCACTATCTCCATCTACAAAGCGTCCCCT
>NZ_JNGB01000120.1:0-22012 GCF_001029355.1 Robinsoniella sp. RHS | reverse complement strand
GACGGTATTACAAATATTACCGATGAGTCAAACCGGGAAGGTATGCGTATTAACATTGAGCTTCGCCGTGATGTGAATGCCAATGTTCTTCTGAATCAATTATACAAGCATACACAGCTGCAGGATACTTTCGGTGTAATTATGCTTGCACTTGTAAATAATGAGCCAAAGGTTATGAACATCCTTCAGATGCTGCACTACTATATCCAGCACCAGGAAGAAGTCGTTACCAGAAGAACCCAGTATGAACTGAATAAGGCAGAAGAACGTGCCCATATTTTACAGGGATTACTGATTGCTCTTGACAATATTGATGAGGTAATCCGTATTATCCGTGCATCAAAGAATGCTCAGATTGCAAAAGAAGGATTAATTGAGCGATTTGGTTTATCAGATGTGCAGGCGCAGGCTATCGTAGATATGAGGCTGCGTGCTCTGACAGGTCTGGAAAGAGAAAAGCTGGAAAATGAATTCAAGGAATTAATGGAACGTATTACTTACTTAAAATCTATCCTGGCTGACAGAAACCTCCTGCTTGGAGTAATCCGTGAGGAAATTATTATCATTCGCGATAAGTTTGGGGATGAGAGAAGGACTTCTATTGGTTTTGACGAATTTGATATCTCGATGGAAGACCTTATTCCAAGAACAAATGTCGTGATAGCAATGACAAAATTGGGTTATATTAAACGTATGACCATCGATAACTTTAAGAGCCAGAACAGAGGCGGGAAAGGGATTAAGGGAATGCAGACCATCGATGATGATTATATCGAGGATCTGCTGATGACATCTACCCATCACTATCTGATGTTCTTTACGAATACCGGAAAAGTATACCGTCTGAAAGCTTATGAAATTCCGGAATCCAGCAGAACCGCAAGAGGTACGGCTATTATTAACCTTTTGCAGCTGGCTCCTGGAGAGAAGATTACCGCTATGATCCCGATTAAGGAATATAAGGCGGGCAGATATCTGTTTATGGCAACTAAGAATGGTATTGTGAAAAAGACACCGATCAGGGATTATGCAAATGTCAGAAAAACAGGACTTGCTGCGATCAGTCTTCGTGAAGAGGATGAACTGATTGAGGTTAAAACTACAAATAACGAAAAAGATATTATTCTTGTTACGAAATACGGACAGTGTATCCGTTTCCATGAGACAGATGTAAGAAGCACCGGAAGAACATCTATGGGTGTTATCGGAATGAGCCTGTCCCACGGAGATGAAGTAATTGGAATGCAGCTGAATACCCAGGGTGAATACCTGATGATTGTTTCTGAAAAAGGTATGGGCAAGCTTACCCATATGAATGAATTTACGGCACAGAACAGAGGCGGTAAAGGTGTGAAGTGCTATAAGATCATGGAAAAGACTGGCAATGTTATCGGTGTTAAGGCCGTTAATAAAGAAAATGAGATTATGATAATCAGTACAGAAGGTATTGTAATCCGTATGATGTGCGGTGACATTTCTGTTCTGGGACGCGTAACTTCCGGCGTGAAGCTGATTAACATGGATGTGGATAATGACATTATGGTTGCCAGCATTGCAAAGGTAAGGGAAAGTTCTAACCAGACGGAAGAAGATATGCTGAAATCTCTGGAAGAAGAATTGCTGGAAGAAGAATCTTTGGATGGTGAAGTTGTAACAGCAGGTGATACAGCTCCGGAAGAGGAGGCAGAAGCATCTGATTCTTCAATTGACAGTCTGGTAGAGCGTGCATTAGAAGAAAAGGAAAAAGAAGAGCAGGAAGCGCATGAGAACGGTTCTGAAGAAGAATTACAGGATGGACAGGACGAGTAATAAGCAGTACTCTTTTTAGTAATTGGAGGCACATTATGAATATACGCAGATTGCTTGCAGTCTGGAGTGCAAAGTTTATTGGATTTGCATGCAGGTTAACCGGAAAACAGGGAGTTACGCTTGCAGGGCAGATAGCCCTGAAGCTGGACCCTAAGATTTTGACAGAGCTGGCAGGTGAGGTAAGGGAAAAAGTATTTGTTGTCTGCGGAACCAATGGGAAAACAACAACAAATAATCTGCTGTGTTCTGCCATTGAGGCAGAAAAGAAAAAAGTAGTCTGCAATCATACGGGCTCAAATATGTTAAATGGTGTAGTCTCGGCTTTTGTACTTTCGGCAGGTATGAACGGACATCTGGATGCTGACTATGCCTGCATTGAGATAGATGAAGCATCTACCGTGCGGATTTTACCTCACTTTAAACCGGATTATATGGTTCTTACCAACCTGTTTCGGGATCAGCTGGACCGGTATGGAGAAATTGATATTACCATGAATCTGCTGAAAGATGCCATGCATATGGCACCGGACATGACTGTTATCGTAAATGCAGATGATGCCCTGTCGGCATACCTGGCTATGGAAAGCGGTAACGCTTATGTGACTTACGGAATCAGTGAACAGGTTTTCGAAGAATCCAGTGTCAATGAGATCAGGGAGGGAAGATTCTGTAAAAAATGCGGAGAAAAGCTGGTTTACCACTTTTACCATTACAGCCAGCTTGGAGATTATGAATGCCCATCCTGTGGATTTAAACGACCGGATCCGGATTTTGATGCATCCAATATATACGCAGGCGGAAAGCTGGCTTTTGATGTGGAAGGCAGGCATATAACTGCCAACTACAGAGGATTCTATAACATCTACAATATTTTAGCCGCGTATACGGCCGCCAGGACCGCAGAAATGAATTTAAAACACTTCAATGATGTCTTATATAGGTTCAACCCTCAAAATGGCCGTATGGAGCAATTTGAGATTGACGGAACGCATATTATGCTGAACCTGGCGAAGAACCCGGCAGGGTTTAATCAGAATATTTCAGCGGTCATGGAAGATGAGACAAAAAAAGATGTGATTATTCTGATCAATGATAATGATCAGGACGGCATCGATATCTCATGGCTCTGGGACGTGGATTTTGACCGGTTTAAGGATGCAGATGTCAACTCCATTACAGTGAGCGGCATCCGCTGCCAGGATATGAGGCTGAGGCTGAAATACGTGGATATTCCATCTGCGCTGGAACCGGATGTAGAAAAAGCGATTCAGGAACGCATAAAGAATGGGACAGGCAATCTGTATGTGCTGGTTAACTATACGGCGCTTTACAGTACCCGCAATATTTTGAAGAAGCTGGAACAAGGTTAGAATATAGTGCAAGCTTGCTTACGCTATTCATTGGGAGGAAAGCATGAAGATCATTATTGGACATCTTTATCCGGATTTGTTGAATCTCTACGGGGACAGAGGTAATATCCAATGCATGATGAAACGCTGTGAATGGCGTGGAATTGAAGCAGAGACAATTGAATATCAGCTTGAAGATGAGATCGATTTTTCCAGGCTGGATATTGTCCTTCTGGGCGGAGGTTCCGACCGGGAGCAGATGCTGGTATGTGAAAAGCTGAAAACGATCCGCAGCGATTTTAAGAATTATGTAGAAGATAACGGCGTAGTAATTGCAATCTGCGGCGGATACCAGCTTCTGGGCAATTATTATATGACGGATGCCGGGAATATAGAGGGGCTGGGACTGGTAGACCTGCATACAGAGCAGGGAAGGGACCGCCTGATTCAGAATATTGTTATTAAAAGTGAATTGTTCGATACTCCGATTGTGGGATTTGAAAATCATGGAGGCAGGACATTTATTAATAAAAACAAGCCTTTGGGTAAAGTACTCTATGGATCCGGAAATAACGGAGAGACGGGATACGAAGGCGTGATTTATAAAAATGTGATCGGCACTTATCTGCATGGTCCGCTGCTGCCCAAGAATCCCAAACTTTGTGACTACCTCATTTCCAGGGCACTGGAACGCAGATATGGGGAAATTGTAGAGTTGGAGCCGTTGGATGATACGCAGGAAATGGAAGCAAATCAGTATATTGTAAACCGGTTTGCAAAAAGAGGAAATTAACAATTGGGATTTTGACAGGACTGTATGAAAACAGTCCTGTTTTTTCTTTGTTTTGTTACTTTTTGTTTGACTTTCTGTTGTTTTTAATCTATAATTAATAAAAAGATTTTACAATAACGATGTAATGCGCATCAGGAATAGGAGAGGGTAAAATGTTAGCAAACTTAAATGATGTATTGTATCCGGCAAAAAAGGGCAAATATGCAGTTGGTTTGTTCAATGCAGTTACGCTGGAGTTGGCAAGGGGGATTATTGCAGCGGCTGAAGAGACAGGATCTCCGGTTATTATGGGGACCGCAGAGGTTCTGCTTCCTTATGGTCCAATGGAAGAGTTGTCATATTTTTTAATTCCTATGGCTAAAAAGGCAAAAGTGCCTGTTGTCATCCATTTTGATCATGGACTGACAAAAGATGCCTGTCTGAAAGCTTTAGATCTGGGATTTTCATCGATTATGTATGACTGCTCTACGGACAGTTATGATGAAAATGTAGAGAAGGTGAGAGAAATGGCGGATATTGCCCACTCTTACGGAGCTACTATTGAAGGTGAACTGGGACATGTAGGAGATAATGAGGGCTCACATGAAGGCAGTTCCCACATGGAGGACCCGAGTAAATTCTATACAGATCCGGCACAGGCTAAAGATTTTGTAGATAAGACAGGAGTAGATGCTCTGGCAATTGCCGTAGGAACGGCGCATGGTGCCTATAAGCTTCCTCCAAAACTGGATTTTGAACGTATTAAAACAATTGCGAATACCATTGATGTTCCCCTGGTGCTGCATGGCGGTTCGGGACTGAAGGATGAAGATTTTAAGAAGGCAATTAATTGCGGAATCAGCAAGGTTAATATATTTACGGACATTAATATTGCAGCTGTAGAAGCAGAGTTCCGGGCATTTGAGTATATGGAAAAAGGGATTATAGACCTGGTGCCTGCAGCGGTGCAGGCAGTTAAGATGGAGGTCCGAAAGAAAATGGAATTGTTCGGGTCCGTGGGACAGGTCTATAGTAATAAAGCAGATATTCATGCGCTGATTGAACAGGTAGTGAAAGAAGTAATGGCGCTATATAAAAAATAGATCCCTAATTATTTAAGTAAAGATCTTACAAGGGAGACACAGGAAGAGATTTCTAAAAAGCAATCCTCTAAATGTGTCTCTCTTTCTATGGTGTAAAAACCCTTATAGGAAATACTTTTCAATGTTTTTATCCATTTTGGTATATCAACCGAACCCTTTCCAAGAGGAGTTTCTAAAAAATAATCGCTGAGCCGGAAGTCCTCAATTCCACCCTCTGCAAAATAGTTGTAAATAAATGCCGGATCTGTTTTCTTCAGCATGATGCCGTCTTTTACATGAACATGCACGATTTTATTATGTAATTGAAGTACACCCATGCAGGGATCATCTCCCGTAACCATTACCAGGTTGGCAGGATCATAGTTAACTGCAATGTGGGGACAGTTAATATCCGTTAAGAACTGTTTTAAGTCAGGGACAGTTTCGGAACCCGTTTCCAGTGCAACGCTGATCTCACAGGCTTCCCCAAGTTCATTCAGGCGCTTACAGGCATCGGAAAGGGTATGCCAGGTCTTATTTTTTTCATTTGGAATCACCCCTAAGTGTGTGGTAATTATGGAGCAGTCCAGTTCTTTTGTCCACTGCATAATTCTTTTGGTCTTTTGGATACGCTGCGGATTATCGGATTCGTTTGCAAATCCGTGTCCCCCCAGGTCAGCGCATACAGCACTGACAGTTAACCCGGATTTTTGCAGCTGTTTACGAATGTTTAGTTTTTCTCCTGTACTTAAATTGTCGCAGTCTGATATTCCTGTGCCTCCGTAAAACTGGACTCCGTCCGCCCTGCATTTTGCGGCAAGTGCAATAGCTGATAAAATGTCCGTGTGAAATGATTCCAGCATAACGCCGATTTGATTCATAGTAACCTCCATTTCTGATTGGATTCCAGAAGCTTGTATACCTCAAAATAGGAATAGCGGTATGCAGTTTGCTGGAATACATGAACCTGTTTCAAAATTATCTGTATCTGAATGTGTACGGAATGTATTACAGAATATATTACAGAATAAGTAGTGACATTTTACAGGCAGTTACCAGTTCTTTAAGGACAGTGCATATTCCGAGGGTGTAATTCCGGTAATTTCTTTAAAGCGTCTGGAAAAATAATAGATATTGTCAAATCCTGTTTTTTCTGCAATCTGTGTAAAGGTATAATTACTCTCCTGAATCAGTCTTTTTGCTTCGCCAATCCGAATTCTGGTCAGGTAGGATATAACGGAGTATCCGGTCTGTTCTTTAAAAATTCTTTTTAACTGGGAGATGCTGATTCCGGCAATTTCAGCCAGTTTTTTCAATGTTAATTTTTCCTGGTACTTTGTTTCCAGTAATGAACTGATTTGTTTTACAGCTGCTGCATGATTTTGCAGTTCATTTGACCGGATACAGCGTTCCCGTATCCCAATGCTGTCGCCGTGCCGGTAGATACAGATAATCAGCTGTTCAAGGCTTGTTTTTAACAGCTGGTCACTGCCAAAAGGAGCACTGGCTTTCTTTTTCATGTTGATATTGGGAGGAGCTTTTTCAAATGATTCATAAGAAAGTTCCGATTCATTAACCACATTATGAAGGCATTGTTTTTCGCTTTGGTTTAAAAAAAGTATTTTATGCCTGAAATTTTCCATGCAGGGGCTGTCACATACAAAGGATACTACAATGACATTTGAGCCCCCGTGTCCCGTTTCCTGAAATTTATGAAACTCTCCCGGCTGATGAAAAGCAAGTTCACCAGCCTTTAGTAAATAACGCCTTTCACCGGCTGTAATTACAAGTTCACCCTGGTCTGCATAAATAAATTCCCAGAAGTCATGGCTTTCCCCTGAAAATAAAAAGTTTTTCGGAAGTTTGTAGTAAGAGATATTAATAAGCGCCGAAATGGATACTACGGTTTTTAACTCATATTTGTTATATTGTACCAACAAATCCCTCTTTTCTATAGTGCCTGAGCTAATAGTATAAAAACAGTGACGATTATGGTAAGGTATATTTTTAAAAATGATTTATAATTAGGTTTATAAGAATTATATATGGATTTTGCAAGGTTGTAAACAGAAAATATGAGATTCAGGAAAGGAGAATATTATTTTGAAGAAATCTATTAGTATCTGGTCATTTCAGGAAAGTGATGTTCGAAAGTGTATCAATCTTGCTTCTAAGGCAGGATTTCAGGGGATTGAGCTGGCGCTTGACAGTAACGGGGATGTGGCATTGGATACATCCGAAGAACAGCTGCTGTTAATCAAAAAAGAAGCAGCAGACAGTGGAATACAGATTCACAGTGTAGCAAGCGGACTTTATTGGGATTATTCTTTTACATCAAATGTAGAAGATGAAAGGAAAAAGGCATACGAGATTGCCGTCTGCCAGATAAGGACAGCCAAGATTCTTGGAGCTGATTCAGTGTTAATTATTCCGGGAGCTGTAGGCGTGGATTTTATGAAGGAACGCGAGGTAATACCCTATGATACTGCTTATGAGAGAGCTTTGGCAGCATTTCAAAAGCTGAAAGCAGTAGCTGAAGAATATGAGATTCAAGTTGGAATTGAAAATGTATGGAATAAATTTTTAGTATCCCCCCTTGAAATGAGAACATTTATAGATCAGATAGACAGCCCGTTTGTAGGATCTTATTTTGATGTGGGAAATGTAGTATTTAACGGATATCCGGAACATTGGATAAAAATTCTGGGAGACAGAATTAAAAAGGTTCATTTTAAGGATTACAGGAGAGAAGCCGCGGGACTTTGCGGGTTTGTGGATCTGTTGGCTGGGGATGTAGACTGGAAGGGGGTTATGCAGGCATTTGAGAAAACAGGATATGACGGATGGTGTACTGCGGAAATGCTGCCTCCCTATAGCCAGTATAGCGATCAGATTATCTATAATACATCAGCGTCAATGGAACGCATATTCAGAAAGGAGTAGGCCATGTTAAAAATCGGATTAATAGGAGCAGGATATATGGGAAGCATGCATGCAGCATGTTATAAGGCTCTGGTTGGAGAAGGTGTAATGATTGCGGCAGTTGCTGATATACGTCAGGAGTATGCAGTGAAGGCAGCAGAAGCATTTCAGGCAAAGGTATATGGGGATGGTATGGAATTAATTGCAGATGGGGATGTGGATGCCATTGATATCTGTCTCCCTACGTACATGCATGCAGAATATGCAGCAGCCGCAATGAAAAAAGGAAAGGCTGTGTTTGTTGAAAAACCGGTATGTATGAAAAAAGAGGAAATGGATCTTTTATTAAAACTGGAGGAGGAGACAAAGGCTCCCGTTATGGTAGGACAGTGCATTCGTCTCTGGAGTGAGTATGCATGGCTGAAAGAGACCGTGAGTAAAAATGTTTATGGAAAAGTATGCTCTGCTGTATTTAAGAGAGTCAGTCCTGCACCAACCTGGGCATGGGAAGGATGGCTGCAAAAAGCAGAATGCAGTGGGACGGTAGCCATGGATATGCATATTCACGATGTAGACTATGTAAGATACTTACTGGGAGATCCAAAAAAAATGCAGGCAAGCGTATCCAGAGATGGAACAGGAATGATACAGCAGATATTTGCATCTTATGATTATGGGAATCTTCCGGTTACTATTGAGGCATGCTGGGATTATCCGGAAGCTTTTCCGTTTGAAATGTACTACCGCATTAAATTTGAGGAAGCTACGGCTGTATTTTCTTCTGCTGCCAGCCCTTCCCTGGTGGTCTACCCGAAGGATGGAGGAAGAATTGTTCCGGAGCTTGAGAAAGAGTTTGAAAGTGAAAATGATATTGGTGGAAATGTATCCTCACTTGGCGGATATTACAATGAGCTTAAATATTTTACGGATCGGATTAAAGCTTCAGAGCCGCTGACTATTGCTACTTTAGCAGAATCTGTGAAATCAGTGGAGTTGGTGTTAAAGGAAATTGAAGAAGTCGGAGGGATGATTGTCAATGGATAAAACATATGGGGTAGCCCTGATTGGCTGCGGACATATGGGAGAGGCTCATATCAGCAATATTTATTATAAAACAAATGTGAGGATTGAATATGTCTGTGACCTGGACAGGAAAAAAGCAGAGCTGTTTCAAAAAAAGTACGGAGCACATCTGACCAGCAGCAATCCTATGGAATGCATTGAGGATAAGGCAGTGGACATTGTAATAATTGCGACTTACCCCAGCACTCATTTAGAACTGCTGTCTCTCTGTCTTAAAAATCATAAACATGTTCTCTGTGAGAAACCAATTGCAGGGAGCCGGGTGGAGGGAAAAGAGTTTCTGCGTCAGGTAAAGGAGCACCCGGAATGCAAGGTATTAATCGGGCATATCCTCCGTCATAATGCCACATATCAGAAAGTGGCGCAGATGATTCAGAATGGGGCAGTTGGAAAACCGATTGCATTTCGAATGGTGCAGAACCACCATACAATGGATTGGGAAAAGTATAAAAGGATGCTTGGTGAAGCATCTCCCCTTTTGGACTGCGGTGTGCATTATGTAGATATTATAAAATGGTTTACCGGTTCTGACGTAAAGAAAATAGCTGCCTCCGGTGCCAGAACAGAACCGGACCTCCCAGAGGGAAGCTTTAACTATGGAATGATGATGATAGAATTAAAAGATGGGTCCGCAGGGTACTATGAGGCAGGATGGAGTAATACGCTGTCTGCCGATAATCTAAAAGAATTTTCAGGTCCCAGGGGGAGTATCCGCATTATTTACAGAAAAGACAGACAGACCCATCAGGAGGAAGGGGATTTAATTGAGTATTATAAATATCCGGAAAAAGTATATGAAATGATTAATGTACAATGTCAGAGAAAGCCAACGGGGCTTCAGTTTGACCATCTGGTAAAAATGATTGAAACCGGTTGTGATGCTGTACCTACCATAGATGAGGTATATGAAAGCTTTGAAGTATGCCTAAGGGCACAGGAGCAGGTTGCAGGGGATAGTATGTAAGTTGTAGGGGAGCAGCGGAAACAGACAGGACAGATATCGGTCCTGACTGTTTTTGCTGCTTTTATATTTTTGTTTATCCTGATTTTATGTTTGTTTAATTTACGTTTATCTTATTTTTTTTTATTTTTGATGAATAAATACATATATTAAAAATGATTTATTAAATCACTATTGATTTCTTAAAAACAGAAGATATGGATAGAAATCAGTGTTACGCATGGTTAAAATGTGTATAAATATGGAAATTAATAAGCATATTTTAGATGATACGACGGAATAATATTATAAAATTATTTTAAAAATGTATTGACAATAGATAAAATATAGAATATTATATAAAAATAAGATAAGGGAAAGGAATTATAAATAAAAATGATTTAATAAATATAAGACAGGAGGAACTAAGATGAATGTTTTGGCGGTGGGGTGCCATCCGGATGATTTGGAAATTGCATGTGGAGGTACACTTGCAAAATACGTGGATCAGGGCGCAGATGTTTATATGTGCCATGTAGCAAATGGAAATATGGGACATGTGGAAATTTTACCGGAACCATTAGCAAATCTGAGGGCGGTGGAATCGGAAAGTGCCGGAGAGGTACTGGGAGTAAAAAAAGTATTTAATCTGGATATTGGAGATATATTGGTAAACCGGTTTGATTATGAAGCTGTGGATGCGCTTGCAGATATTGTTAGATTTGTCAAACCGGATGTGATTATAACTCATAATGATATGGATTATATGCAGGATCATATCGAGACAAGCAGACTTGCATTTAACAGCAGTTTTATTGCAACACTGGCACATAAGTCCGTGCAATATGCGGCATTTAATGAATTTGTGCCTATTTATTTTATGGATACACTGGCGGGGGTAGATTTTATTCCTACGCATTATGTAGATGTTACCAAACAGATAGACAGAAAGTTAAAAGCTCTGGAGTGCCATGAATCACAGATTAAATGGATGCTGGAACATGACGGAATTGACTTTCTGGATATGGTGAGGACCTGCTCCAGATACAGGGGGTATCAGTGCGGGGTTGCATATGCAGAAGGGTATCGGCCGTGTACCGTCTATCCAAGGATGACCACAAAACAGTTACTGCCATAATAGACGTTAGCGGCAAAAACATTAGCAAAAACCATGTAATGGAAGAAAGGACAGGATCTTATGAAGATTAATTTTAACGAAACAGTTGGGGGAAGTTTATTAGAAGGATTTTATCCAAAGGGATGGGATATGGAGAAGATTGATGAGTGCTGCAGCCATAGCCCGAAGGACATTGCAGAACGACAGGATTTCTGGAATCCGGATTTTGATATCGCAGCTTGTAAATCGGTGGAAGAATTCAATGTAAAACTGGGACATGAAATTGCCCTGGAGATTAGGGAGTCAAAAGAAAAAGGACAGACACTGGCACTGATTTTACCAGTTGGGCCTATGGGTATGTATGAATGGATCGTCTATTATCTAAAGAGATGGAATGTCTCCTGTGACCATCTGTATTGTTTTAATATGGACGAATGGGCTGATAAAGAAGGCAATACGCTGGACAGCACGGATCCGGGTTCCTTTCAGTATGCAATGGAAAATGCATTTTATAATCCATTGGGAGAATTAACCGTACCTGAATCCCACAGGAATTTTGCAACACGGGAAAATCTGCCTGCATATCCTGAGAAAATCAAATGTTTAAAAGAGCAGGGAGCAAGACTTGTAACAGTTTACGGTATTGGAAGGATGTGTCATATTGCATTCTGGGAACCGCATTTTGCAGCGGAGTTTGATACAGATGATGACTGGAAAGAACAATGCTACAGGAAAGGTGCATTACTTCATCCATTGACAATTGAACAGAATGCCATTACCAGCTTTAAGAGCAGGACATCCCTTGTGCCATGTACGGCTAATACCATTGGACCCGGTTTATTCCTTCAGTCTGACAGGATGATCGGAGGAGCAGACGGTGCATTTACAAGAGGAATGCAATGGCAGGGAATGTCTCTGTGGATGACTCTGCGTTATGGACCTTCAAGATGGGTTACTTCTTCTTATATTCCTACAGTTCCCGGAACACTCCTTTATCTGGAGGAATTGGCCGGGCCATTGGTAGCAGAATGTAATTAAGGAGGAGATCTATGGGTGCAAAAAGTAATTCACATGGAAAAAATGTTATGGAAATTCTGGCAAAATTCTCAAAGGATTATATGTCCCTGGTTGCCATATTGTTAATTGGAATTGTCTTTTCCATTGCTTCGCCTTATTTCTTCAGCGGATCAAACTTTGCAAATATTTTGCTGCAGTCTTCTACAGTTGGAATTGTAGCGATTGGTCAGGCACTTTTGATGATTACGGGACAGGTGGATTTATCACTGGGGTATAATGTCTGTCTGACAGGCTGTGTATTTGCGTATACAATGAAGTTTTTAAGCTTTAATCCCTATCTTGCTATTGTTGTTGCTTTGATTTTAGGTTTTGCAATTGGGGCGGCAAATGGTGCACTTGTGGCTTATTGTAAATTACCGGCATTTATTGCCACACTGGGTCTTCAGAATGTTTGTAAAGGTCTGGCAAAAATTATCACTAATGCTACGCCTATTGCTAATCTGCCAAATGAAATTTCCTTTATTGGAAGAGGATACATTGCAGCAATTCCTATTTGTGTTGTCATAATGATTCTTTTGTACATATTATTTTCATTTATTATGCGGAAAACAAAGTTTGGAAGAAATGTGTATGCGGTAGGAGGCGGAACGGAAGCAGCTTTCTATTCGGGAATTAATACGAAAATGGTTATATTTTTATCTTTTGCAATAGCAGGGCTTTTGGCTGCTGTCTCCGGTGTTGTGCTTACCAGCAGGTTAAATTCCGCAGCAATTACCAATGGAAACCTTTATGAGTTTGATGCTTACATATCTGCTGCCATTGGAGGGGTCAGTCTGGCAGGTGGAAAAGGAAAAATTATTGGGGCTATGTTTGGTTCTATTTTCCTGATTACATTCTTTAATGGAATGACAATGTTGAATGTAGATCCGTTCTGGCAGGACGTATTAAAAGGCGTCGTACTGATTATTGCAATCGGCCTGGATGTATTCCGTAACAGGAGAAAGCATTAATACGCCAAAAGGAGGGGGTTTACATTGAAAGATATCATACTTGAATTAAAACATATTACGCAGGAGTTTCCGGGTGTGAAAGCTCTGGATGATGTCAGTTTTGAAATTGAGCGCGGTAAAATACATGCACTGGTAGGTGAAAATGGTGCCGGCAAATCTACGTTAATTAAAGTATTGGCAGGTATTAATGTACATTATCAGGGAGAAGTGATTTTTGAAGGTAAAAAGTTTGCTGTTAAAAATCCATATGCTGCAAAAGAGTATGGAATCAGTGTAGTCCATCAGGAACTAAAACTGGCAGAGACATTAACCGTTGCAGAAAACATTTTTCTTGGACGCTTAAAGATGGCAAAGGGAATGGTTGACTGGTCAGGCATGAAGAAACGTGCAAGACAGATGTTGGATGATCTTGGTGTAGATCTGGATGAGAATGAGACAGTAGACAATTTATCCGTCGCTAAAAAGCAGATTGTAGAAATCTGTAAAGCTATGAATTATGACTGTAAAGTGCTTGTTATGGATGAGCCATCCGCGGTACTTACCGATAAAGAGCTGGATATTCTATTTGAAATCATTGATAAACTGGTTAAGAAAGGCGTTACGATTATTTATATTTCTCATAAAATGGATGAAATCTTCAATATATGCCAGAATGTAACAGTTTTGCGGGATGGAAAGCATATTAAAACCATGTCTTTAGAAGGGGTGAAAAGGCAGGAATTAATCAGTCTTATGGTAGGCAGGGATATGGGAATGGAATATCCCAAAGAAATTATTAAAATTGGGGAACCAATCCTGGAAGTGGAGCATTTGACCAGGGAGGGAGTATTCAGAGATATTTCCTTTAAACTTAAAAAAGGAGAAGTACTTGGAGTATCAGGTCTTGTTGGATCAGGAAGAACTGAAATTATGAAGGCAATTTTGGGAATCGATAAGACTACTTCTGGAACGGTAATTTTTAAAGGGAAACAGATTGTGAACAAAAACTTTAAACATGCAATACAGCGGGGGTTTGGCCTTGTGCCGGAGGATCGGAAAAAGCAGGGGCTGGTACAGATTTTCTCAGTCAGTGAAAATATCTGTATGGTAAATCGCAAAAGTGTCATTGAAAAGGGCTTAATCCGAAATAGACTGGTTAAAAAAATATCCCATGAATATGTGAAAAAACTTAATGTGTCTACACCGGAGATCAGCACGGAGGTTCAGTACCTCAGTGGGGGAAACCAGCAAAAGGTGGTAATTGCCAAATGGCTGCTGCAGGACAGTGAAATTATTATATTGGATGAACCTACAAGGGGAATTGATGTAGGAGCCAAATCTGAGATTTACAGGCTGATTAACCAGCTTGTGAAGAGTGGAAAGAGCGTGATTATGATTTCCTCAGAATTACCGGAAATCATTGGTATGAGTGATAGGGTAATCATTATTCACGAGGGCAGGCTCGTGGGAGAACTGTCAAGGGAAGAACTTTCCCAGGAAAAAATTATGTCACTATGTGTTTAGCTGTTTTCCATTGTAAAGGAGAGTGGCAATCAAAGGGTCCGGACAGATCACGAATTTAAAAACTGTCGGAGGGGTTTTAAACCAAGGAGGAAAAATATGAGTAAAATGATGAAGAAGGTAATGGCTTTATTATGTACAGCTTCTATGAGTGCTGCTATGCTGGCTGGATGCAGCAGTGGAAATGAAAATCAGACTTCGAAAGCTACGGAAGGAGCAGCAAAAGAAACCACAGCTGCAGCCGGGGAGACAACAGCGGAAACCCAGAAAGAGACGGCAAAAGCTGCTGATAATGGGGAAAAGAAAAGAATTGGAATCAGCCTGGTATATAAAGGTGATGAATGGTGTGCAGCTGTGGATCAGGAATTTAATAAGCAGGCAGCAGATTTCGGTTATGAGGTAAATATCCAGGATGGAAATCTGGATAATGAGACACAGGTTAAACAAATTGAGAATTTTATTACCCAGCAGTATGACCTGATTGCAGTTGATCCGGCAAGTCCTGAAGGTATTATTCCGGCATTGGAAAAGGCTACACAGGCGGGAATCCCTATTGTAGTATTTGATTCTGCAACTACTTATGAAGGCATTGTCTCCTATGTATCCTGGGACAGTTATGAAACAGGTACTTTGATCGGTGAATATCTCCACGGATTAATCGAAAAGGACCATGGCGGAAAAGCCAACATTGCAGTTTTAACTATGGCAAGTCCAGTCAACATTGCAGATAGAATAAAAGGTGTAAAGGATGCTTTAAAGGATCTGGATATTACTTATGTAGCAGAACAGGAATACGAAGGAAACCGTGAAAAAGCTGCAAATATTATTACTAATATTAAAGAAAATATTGACTTTGTAGTATCGGGTCAGGACAATGGCGCATGGGGAGCGGTATCAGCATTGCAGGCACTGAATAATACTACAACAAAATGCTATTCTATGGGTGCTTATGGTACAGAACCATTTGATGCATTAAAAGCAAATGATTCAAATTATCAGGGTACAGTAGCAGTATCTCCAAGCAAACTGGTAAAGGCTACTTATCAAGTTATGGATGACTATTTTGCAGGAAAGACAGATATTCCGAAAGTTGTTAATATTGATCTGGATTTGGTAACTACGGATAACATCAATGAATATCTGAGTAAATAGTGTTTGTAAGGCTCTTTATCTGTACGCCGGTTAAAGAGCCTTATTTGCATTTAATTGTTAAAGTGAGCGACTCTCTGTGAGTGATGAAAGTAATAGGGTTGAGAGAAAATTATGAGATAGAAAGGAAGCCACGATTTGATTTTTTCAACCTTTTAAATGTGGCGGTATTGCAGGTAAGCCGGCAATATGCATTGGGTATAAAAATGAAAGATATTGTAAGATGGGGGATTGTAGGAGCGGGTGGAATAGCAAGAAGAAGGACGATTCCTGCTATTAATGAAATATCAAATGCATCGATTCAGGCAGTCATGGATACCAATACCAACGGAATGATTGACCTGATGAAGGAATACGATATTCCGGATGTATATGGCAACATAGATGATATGCTGAGAAATGCAGATATAGACGCGGTATATATTGCGTCTCCGGTACTATTTCATAAAGAACAGGCAATTAAAATTTTAGAGGCAGGAAAACATCTGTTAATTGAAAAACCGCTTGGAATTCATGCATCTGCCGCAAAAGAAATTATGGAGTGTGCCAAAACAAAAAATGTCTGTGCCGGTGTGGCAATGGTTATGCGTTTTCATGATGGACATCAGAAGATAAAAGAGATGATAGGTCACAAAGATCTGGGGGAAATTGTTTCCTGCAGAGGTCAGTTAACCTGCTGGTTTCCGCCTATGGAGGGAAATTGGCGTCAGAATCCGGCGATTTCCGGTGGTGGAGCACTTATGGATATGGGAATCCATTGTATAGACCTTATGAAATATCTGATGGATGACCGGGCTGAGAAAACAGTGGGAATAATTGAAAATAAAAGTTTTTCTTATCCGGTAGAAGACTCTGCTTCCTTTATGCTGAAGATGAAAAAAGGTGCGACCTGTTATATTGATGCCTATTTTAATATACCGGATCAGGCTGCAAAATGCTTTCTGGAAATCTATGGTACAAAAGGAAGCATTATTGCAAATGGCACGATTGGACAGGATGGTTGCGGAGATATAAAAGTATACATCGAGCAGGAAGATAAGGGGTATGAGAGTAGCCAGGTTAGGAATAAGCAGGCAGAAGCCGTGACCATGGAGTTTGAGCAGGTAAATATGTATGCAAAGCAGCTGAGCGAGTTTTCGGAATGTATACTTACAGGAAAAGAGCCCAGAACCACGATGGAAGACGCTTATGATACGATGAAAATTATCGATGCTGTATATGAGTCTGCAAAAGAAGAAAGGGTGATCTATCTTTAAAATTAAGAAGGAAAAGGAATTTGCTTTTCCTTCTTAATATCTAGTAGTCCATAAAGCTTAAATCCCCGATAAATTCTTGTCTATTTTCCAAACTTTATGGACTACCAGACAGATCATATTATATCGTCAGGTTTCCGGTAAATAACTGGTCTAATATAACACAGACAGATCCGTAAAGAGGACTATTTTCCTCAAATTTTGTCTTATGCAGAGTTATAGTGCGGTTATTGCGAAAAATACTGATCTGGTTCAGGGTATAGGCTATAGAAGCCAGTATTTCATCCGGAAAATATACGGCGGAGTGACCAAATACCACTGTACTAATATCAATTATATTAATCAGGTTATTAAGAGCATAGGCAAGCTGATCAGATATGTTTTGCAGAATGGAGTATGCTTTCACTGAAGTAGTGCAGTATTCCATGGTTTCTTTAAAGGTGGTCAGCCTGGTGCCGCAGGCTTCATTGATTCTGTGAATGATAACAGGAGCACTGGCATACAGTTCCAGGCATCCGCGGTTGCCGCAATTGCATTTGGGACCTTTAAAATCAATGGTGGTATGTCCAAGTTCTCCGCAGGAGCCGGTAAGGTTATTTAACAGCTGCTTATTTGAAACAATGGCGGAAGCTATTCCATTTGTAATACCAATATACAGGAAGTTTTCTTTTTGCTGTCCAATGCCATAGTACATTTCGCAAAGAGCGGCTGCCTGCATATCATTTTTTACATACACGGGAATATCAAATCTGGGGGACATATAACTTTTAATGTCCATTTCTTTAATATTAAAAAAGTTAGTTACATTTTTGATTACGCCGTGGATGGTATCTACAACACCGATCGTGGAAATACCAATACCAAGTACCGGACGTTCTGTCAGGTGAAGGAGGTATTCAGCCAGACGATATGCCTTTTCCAATATGGATTCGGAAGTTTCATTTTCCTCAAAGTCTTCCTGTTTTGCTGCTACCAGCTTCAGACTTAAATCACTTAAGATTCCAAAGAGAAAGTCTTTTGAAATCCAGATTCCTGCTACAACAGGAGAAGTAGGAGAAATGGTAAGGATTTTTGGTGTCCTTCCCAGATTTTTGGAGTCAGAGGAAGCTTCTGATTCAACAATAATATTCTGCTGTAATAGTTCAGAGGTAATATTGGTCAGCGTCATGGAAGTAAGCTTTGAACGCTGAGCAAGACTGTTTCGTGTGGTACCATTTCCGGTGGCAATCAATTGTAATATTAAAGCACGGTTATATTCTTTTACGCCGATAAGGTTTAATCCTGATTTTTTCATAACGTTTTATCCTTTAATTTATAAAAATATTTTATTATATATATTGTAACCTATTTTTCAAAGTGTGTAAACCACCAAAAAAGCAAATCAGTATTTAAGAGGAGGGATTGGAATATGGGAAGAGATTATTTTAATCGCAGAAACTATGGATGCAGAATAAAAGAATTTACAATCAATGGGTATCGCCATATGTCATTAGAAAATAACCTGATAAAAATAGGTATAGCGTTGGATAAAGGGGCAGATATCTATGAATTTTTATATAAACCAAAGGATATTGAGTTTATGTTCAGTTGGGGAACTCATATGGACAGAGATATTGTGCCTGGGATCGCGTCCGGCAAAGGAAATTTTATGGATTATTATGAAGGCGGATGGCAGGAGTTATTTCCGGGAATAAGCTGTGGAGAAGGGGTAAATGGGGCTGAAATGGGAATGCATGGAGAGGTTGCTCTGCTCCCCTGGAACATGGATGTGTTGGAGGATTCAGAGAAAAAGATTACAGTAGAGTTATCGGTAGCGACCCTTCGTTTTCCGTTTATTCTGAAAAAGACACTGACACTTCTGGAAAATGATTCAGTTCTTTATGTGGAGGAAGAAATTATAAACAGCGGTGTGCAGACAATGCAATACCAGTGGGGGCACCATCCTGCAATAGGAGGTAATTTTCTGGATGAGACCTGTGAGATTATAGTAAAAGGTACTCCGGCTGTAAAGGGGGTACAGGCAGACCTGGGTTCGGTAAGCTGCCTGGAAGCAGGTCAGGAAGGTATCTGGCCTGTAGTGACGGACCAGTCAGGTAATCCTTGTGATTTAAGCAAAGTAGAGAAAAAGGAAAGTAAAACATACAGGGAGTTTTCCTTGTCAAATTTAGAAGAAGCGGAATTTATTGTTAAAAACAACAGGCTGCAGATCGGATTTGGAATGAGATGGGAAAAGGATGTATTTCCACATTTATGGGTATGGCAGATGTATGGAGGAGGATTTGATTATCCATTCTACGGAAATGCATATACATTGGCATTAGAGATGTGGAATTCCCTGCCCGGAGGTCTAAGTGAAGCAATAAGGCAGAAAACAGCACCCTCTATAGGACCTTCTGAAAATAAAAAGACGAGGTTTCAGGTTTTTGTAACATTACCGGATGAAGCGTAGAAGAAAGAGCGGTTTCAGTTTGGAAGAAAATTACTTTCACACTGCTGATTAAGAAATAGCGCAAGCCAGTTTGTGCTATTAAGGAGGATTAAGAATGGAACAATCGTTAATGGAAAGATGCCTGGATGAGGAAAAACTATATCAGTTTACATCTTTTTCTCATAAAAATGCTTTTGATTTGGGAATGGAGATGCTAAAGGTAAGCCAGGAAAAGAAAGAAACAGTAGCAATTGAAGTAAAGATAAACCAGGTAAGTGTTTTTAAATACCTACCGGATGGAACCGGAAAGTTTCATGAAATGTGGCTGAAAAGAAAAAGTAATATGGTGGAAGTAATGGAGATGAGCACTCTGAGAGCATATGCCCAGCTGGAAGAAAACCAGGAAGATATGATTAAAGACTGGTTTTTAGAGCCAGAAGATTATGCTGCCTGTGGAGGAGGGTTTCCAATACGTTTAAAAGGAGGAAGCGTAATAGGATCAATTTGCGTTTCCGGGCTTCCTCATTTAGAAGATCATGCAATTTTAATAGAGGGGATAAGCAGATTCTTGGATAATTAGATTTTTTTATAAATGCAATAAAATGCAAAGTAAAAGTTGACAAAAATGAAAATGGAGTATAAGATAAAGATATAAAGGCAGTCGCCTTCACAAGCGTGACTTCCACTATGGTTAATTAAAAATAATCACCCACTACTTTGGCGGCAGGGGTGATTATTTTTTTGTATCTTTATGTTTAGAGTAAATAAGGATATTACAAATTCAAAAAAAGCGTAAATAAGTAAATGAAAGATAGTATGTGATCTGACTGTCGTAGGCAGATCAATTGTTTATAAGAAATGAATTAATTTCAAATAAATGCAAAGTAAAAGTTGACAAAAACTAAAATGGAGTGTAAGATAAAGATACAAAGGCAGTCGCTTTCACAAGCGTGACTTCCACTATGGTTAATTAAAAATAATCACCCACTACTTTGGAGGGCAGGGGTGATTATTTTTTTGTATCTTTATGTTTAGAGTAAATAAGGATAGCAACGATTAAAGAAGCTACATTTATGATAATCATAAATTCTTCGTAAGTACTCATTATACCACCTCCTATCGGAAGTGGGAATCACCCTTGCAGAACGACTGCCTAAGTAAAGTATAAAACAATTAAATTAAAAATGCATTGAATTACAAATTCAAAAAAAGTGTAAATAAGTAAATTAAAGATAGTATGTGATCTGACTGTCGTAGGCAGATTAATTGTTTATAAGAAATGAATTGAAATTGATTATAAATAAATGCAAATTACAAGTTGACAAAAATGAAAATGGAGTGTAAGATAAAGATACAAAGGCAGTCGCTTTCACAAGCGTGACTTCCACTATGGTTAATTAAAAATAATCACCCACTACTTTGGATGGCAGGGGTGATTATTTTTTTGTATCTTTATGTTTAGAGTAAATAAGAATAGCAACGATCAAAGAAGCTACATTTATGATTATCATAAATTCTTCGTAAGTACTCATTATACCACCTCCTATCGGAAGTGGGAATCACCCTTGCAGAACGACTGCCTAAGTGAAGTATAAAACAATTAAATTTAAAATGCATTGAATTACAAATTCAAAAAAAGCGTAAATAATTAAATTAAAGATAGTATGTGATCTGGCTGTTATAGGCAGAGCATTTGAGCCAAACATATAGTTAATTAGTGTCGGCTATACTTGATTTGAACCAAATAAACATATCATGTAAATTAAATTTACTTTTATAAGTCCCTAAAAAGTAAAAAACCCTTCTTTTCTGACACGAAATCTTACCCAAACAGCAAAAAAAGTTACTTTTTTTGCAGGGACAGAAAAATATTACCTCAAAGCGAAATATTTTACTCTAGTAAATTTGTACATCCATTGTTATTCTAAATGTGAACAATTTGTGAAAAATTTAAAAATGAATTTGTTCATGAAATTAGGAAGTGAAAAAAATGATGAGTGAAAATGAATGAAGGACTTAAAAATCGTTATGTTAACGAAAAAAAGTCTTCAGACCATCATATTCCCCGCAAAGATATGATCTCATTTTCTAAATAAACAGTAATAAGTTTTTCATAATGTGTACATTCGTACATGCTTATTTCTGTCATCCTTTATTTCCCATAAAGTGTTTCACTTCCTAATAAAACTGAATAGTGGAGGTAGAAGTCGTGAAACTAAGAAGAAGATTATTGTCATGTTTATTGGCTACAGCAGTGACTGTAACATCAATCACACCGATAACCGCAGCAGCTTCCCAGGGGAATTTGCAGATTGGCAGCTTAAAGGTAAATTATTTAAGTGAACCATTAGGTATTGATGATTCGCAGCCTGTATTTAGCTGGATCTTAGCATCTGATGGGTATGATAAAGGACAATCCGCATATCGTATTGTTGTATCCTCAACCAGAGAAGGTGCAGAGAAGCACGAAGGTGATGTGTGGGATTCAGGAAAAAATGAAAATCAAAACAACTATAATATTACCTATCAGGGGAATCCGCTTCTATCCCGTACACCTTATTACTGGGCTGTTCAGGTCTGG
>NZ_JNGB01000012.1:0-49235 GCF_001029355.1 Robinsoniella sp. RHS | reverse complement strand
TTTCGCAGCTCACTGCCCGCTTAGTATCCGATGGGAGCCAGTCGAATACTATCCGCCAAAAAGCACTTCGGGAAGGTAAGTAAATGCTCAGCTCTGCTATACGCCTTCCAAACCAATGTCCTGGTCCGCCCCCTTCTCTTTCCGGGATGCAGTTTATTGATACAAAGCTGGTTTTCTCAGCAGGGTGGGACCCCGGGCGTGTGGCATGCCGGACGTTATTGGCTTAGATCACATAAAAACCAATAAACCAGCTGGATGTTATCATTCTGAACTGTCTCTAAATTCTACTACAGTATATTTGTGATTTTAGTACCTACATCCAGTTAAGTTTGTGATCAGGAAAGCAGGTAAAATTTCGTCTTATCATCCCCCTTTCACACTGAACTGCCGTAACACACTCTGCTGCATCTAAAAACGAATAGACCGTCACAGCCCAGGGGTCTCCACCAGGCTGAGAAAACCAGCTTTGTGGCAGTAAACTGGATCTCGGAAAGATGGGTGTGGGAAACTGGTATGGGCGGAGGAAGCGTAGAGCAGAGCTGAGTATTTACTTACCTTTTCGGAGTGTTTTTTGGCGGATAGTATTCGACTGGCTCCCATCGGATACTAAGCGGGCAGTGAGCTGCGAAATGCATCAGGATTTCGGAGCGAATGCCCGCGTGCCGCCAAAAAGCGCTTCGGAAAGGTTAGAAAATACCAGTTCTGCGGCCAGCTGACGGAGCCCATGCCAGTTTCCCACACCCATCTTTCCGTACATTACCTATATCTACAAAGCGTCCTAATCAGCTAAACACAAATTCAAGAAATTGTCCGCTGTATTACCAGAGGTTACAGAAAGGAAAAAATATGCAATATACAATTCCACACTATTTCAAAAAATTCCAATGCACTGCATCTGCATGTCCGGACACCTGTTGTGCCGGCTGGGAAATTGTCATCGATGAAAAAACGGTAAAGAAATATAAAAAGACAAAAGGTTCCTTCGGTAACCGCCTGCACAATTCCATAGATTGGCGGAACACGGTTTTTAAGCAGTATCAGCACCGTTGTGAATTTTTAAATGAAGATAACTTGTGTGATATTTATAAAGAAGCAGGACCTGCAATGTTATGCAAAACTTGCCGTACTTATCCCAGACATATTGAAGAATATGAAGGCTTACGAGAAATATCGCTGTCCCTTTCCTGTCCGCCTTCAGCTGAATTGATACTTGGCTGTAAAGAGCCGGTACGGTTTCTAACAAAAGAAAAAGAAAATATTTCTGAAGAATATGAGGATTTTGATTTTTTACTGTTTACCAAGTTAATGGATGCAAGAGATGCCATAATTCATATCCTGCAGAGCCGTAATCTGGACTGTACTATCCGAATGGCTATGGTACTGGCTTTTAGCCACGACTTGCAGACCCGTATAGACCATGACCAGCTTTTCTCTATGGATGAACTGATCACCCGATATCAGAGTGAAAAAGCTATATGCTTTTTCCAAAAAAAACAGAAAGAATATGAAAACCGGGCAGAAAAACGCTGTTTCGAAATGAAAAAAATGTTTCACATATTTGATCAATTAGAAATATTAAGGAAAGACTGGCCGGAATTTGTAAGCAGCAGTCTGAGCAGTCTCTTTGATGATGGTGCCTCTGCCTATCAAAAAAACCGCAGCAAATTCCAGGAAAACGCCGGATATAAAAGCAATACACACAATACCTGGGAGAACTGGTGCGAACAATTAATGGTTTATTTTATATTCACCTATTTCTGCGGTGCAGTATATGACCGTGAAGCCTATTCCAAAATGAAATTAGCGGTAGTAAGTACCTTGTTGATTCAGGAGTTGGCTCAGGCTCTGTGGCAAAAACAGGACGAAAAGCTAAGCTTTAAGGATTTTACGCGAACGGCGCAGAGATTCTCACGGGAAATAGAACATTCTGATTTAAATCTCAACCGGTTGGAAGATATTTTCTCTGTAGAAGAGACTTATGATCTGGAAAATTTGTTGCTTTGTATTTTTAATTAAAAATATTTCAAAAATATACTTGACTTTAAAAATATGGTAAGTTATACTAATTAAACAATTTGCTTAAAAAATAAAAAAATTAATGAAAGGAGGCAGGCAAAATGAGAAACTTTAGATTTATTAAAACGTTATTAAATGAACGTATAGCTATCAATAACAAGTTGAATAATCAGCGGACATTTTGCCTGCCTTTTCAATGAATATCGTTTTCTTAATGGAGCAGTATGCCTGTTGAGATGTCATTGCGTAAGCACGATAGGAATAGAATAAGGACAGTTAAAAAGTGCCTCTGGTCATTCAGAGGCGCTTTTTTGCTGTGTCGGAAACGGCACAAAATACAGTAACTATTTACATAACAACGAAAAGTATGGAGGGGAAACAGAATTATGGAAAGGAATAAAACAGGAAAAGTGCGCCTGATCGCCCGATTCCTGAAAGGAAATCTGCACCTGTTTGTATTTGCATTGGCATTTTCAATGCTGAATACCGTTTTTAACTCATTAACACCTCAAATTGTCCGAATCTCTGTCGACTCGGTTATCGGTGGCGCAGACTGGCAGCTGCCGGGGTGGCTGATAGAGTTTCTGCATCTAAAACAGCTGCAGAGCTCTGGAGGTAAGGCTTTACTTGCTGCGGCTGCGGCCGTTATGGTAACTGCAGTGATGTCCGGTATTTGCAGTTACTTCAGCAAAATGGGCATTGCCAAAGGATCGGAGTCTTTTGTAAAAAGTATCCGGGACCAATTATATGCCCATATACAAAAGCTGCCATTCTCCTGGCATGTGAAGCATCAGACAGGCGAAATTATTCAGCGATGCACCTCTGACGTGGACGTTGTACGAAACTTTGTCTGTAACCAGATGGTAGAAGTGTTTCGTACCAGTTTTTTAATTATTTTATCTATGGGGATTATGTTTTCTATGAATGTGAAAATATCTCTGGTGGCTCTTTGCTTTATCCCTGTTATAATGGGATATTCCGGATTTTTCTATTCCAAGATCGCCAAAAGATTCCTAAAAGCTGATGAAGCGGAAGGAGAGTTATCCAGTGTTGTTCAGGAAAATCTCACCGGTGTTCGGGTAGTAAGGGCATTTGGCCGAGAAAAATTTGAAATTGACCGGTTTGATCAAAAGAATGAGGCATTTTCCAGCCTGTGGATCCGCCTGGGCCGCCTGATGAGTGCTTACTGGGGAATCGGAGACTTGATCACAGGACTTCAAATTCTTACTGTAATCTGCGTTGGAGTTGTAGTGGCTGTAAACGGTCAGATAACACTTGGAGAATTCCTGGCATTTGTTTCTTATAATGCTACCATGGTCTGGCCGGTAAGGGGACTTGGACGAATTCTATCCGAAATGAGTAAAGCCGGTGTATCCATAGAGCGAGTAGCTTATATACTAGATGCCAAAGAGGAGCAGGACAGCCCAAGCGTAGAAAACGGGCCTATGGACAGAGACATTCATTTTGAACAGATTAACTTTTCCTACGGTACAGGTTATCCTATTTTAAAAAATGTTGATTTTACTATACCGGCAGGCACTACCTTTGCCATTCTGGGCGGAACCGGAAGCGGCAAATCTACTCTGATGCATCTGTTGAACAGGCTTTATGACCTGCCGGAAGAATCCGGCAAGATTACCATTGGGGGCAAGGACATTGCCAAGATGAGCCGGGAGTACCTGCGTAAAAATATCGGAATGGTTTTGCAGGAACCATTTTTATTCTCCAGGGCAATTCATGAGAATATCGCAATTGCCAACGAAGATGTCTGTCATGAGTCCATCCGGGAAGCAGCGCGGATTGCATGTGTAGATGAAGCAATCCAGCATTTTCACAAAGGATATGACACCATTGTAGGTGAGCGCGGTGTTACGTTGTCCGGAGGACAGAAACAAAGGGTTGCAATTGCTCGTATGCTGATGCAGAATGCACCAATCATGGTATTTGATGACTCTCTTTCAGCCGTCGATGCCGAGACAGATGCCAAAATCCGGGAGGCATTACAGGACCAGATGGGAAAAGCTACCGTTATCTTAATATCACATCGTATAACAACACTGATGCAGGCAGACTGCATTCTGGTACTGGATGACGGCAGTGTGGCACAAATGGGAACTCATGAGGAATTGATTGCACAAGAAGGTATTTACAAAAACATTTATGATATACAGATGAACAATGATGATCGTCTGTTACTGGAAGGAGGGGCAATATGAGCTACGAAGAGCAGGAATTTACAAAATCATTTGATATAAAGATCTGGAAAAAGATCCTGCCGTTTCTAAAACCATATAAAAAGATTTTTATCATGATCATCGCACTGAATGTATTCTGCTCACTGGTAGATATTGCACTGCCATTATTTCAGCGCTATGCCATTGATCATTTCATTGAAGAAAAAACCGTTGACGGTATTATAGGATTTGGTGTAGTTTACGCAATCGTAATCCTGCTTCAGACCCTGAGTGTTATATTCTTTACCAGAGGTAATATGAAAGTAGAAATGAAAGTGGGCAGAGACTTAAAAAAGGCTTGCTTCGTACATCTGCAGACATTATCTTTTTCTTATTACAACGTAACGCCGGTTGGATATATTCTGGCAAGAGTCATGAGTGATACTAACCGTATCGCCGGACTGGTAGCCTGGAACCTGATTGATGTTCTATGGGCATCCACATATGTATTCGGAGTATTTATAGCCATGTTGATTCTGAACTGGCAGCTTGCCCTGCTGGTTATACTGATCGTTCCTGTAATTGCCCTGCTGACCGTATATTTTCAGAATAAGATTCTAAACTGGAACCGGAAGGTCCGTAAGATCAATTCCAAAATTACCGGGGCCTATAACGAAGGAATCATGGGTGCAAAAACATCGAAAACCCTGGTAATCGAAGATAAGAATTATGATGATTTTCAGGGGATTACAGAAGAAATGAAAACCTCCGGGGTGCGTGCAGCCAGATTAAGCGCTGTTTATATTCCCCTGGTCATGCTGTTCAGCTCTCTGGCAACCGCTATGGTACTGGCTAAAGGCGGTAATATGGTATTAAAAAACCTCTTGATGATCGGAACCCTGTCTGCATTTACATCCTATGCGGTAGGAATCTTCGAACCGATACAGCAGCTCGCCAGAAATATTGCAGATATTATCTCGGTACAGGCAAATATTGAACGGGTTACCGGTTTATTAGATCAGGAACCTCAGATCGTTGATTCGAAAGAAATCACAGACAAATATGGGGATTCCTTCTATCCTAAAAAAGAAAACTGGGAAACACTTCATGGAGAAATTGAATTTAAAGATGTTTCCTTTCATTATCCGGATGGTAACGAAGAAGTACTAAGCCATTTTAACCTGAAGATTCCGGAAGGAACCACCGTTGCCATAGTGGGAGAAACCGGTGCCGGTAAAAGTACCCTGGTGAATCTGGCGTGCCGCTTCTTTGAACCAACCGAAGGAAAAATACTGATAGACGGGAAAGATTACCGGGAACGCAGCCAGTTATGGCTGCACAGCAACATCGGATATGTCCTGCAAAATCCCCACTTGTTCTCAGGTACCGTCATGGAAAATATCCGCTATGGAAATTTAGAAGCAACTGATGAGCAGGTAATTGCTGCCGCAAAGGCTGTATCGGCCGATCTTGTGGTGGATAAGCTGGAAAATGGATATCAAAGCGATGTAGGAGAAGGCGGTGACCGCCTGTCCACTGGTGAAAAACAACTGATCTCTTTCGCCCGGGCAGTATTGGCGGATCCCAGAATCTTTGTATTGGACGAAGCAACTTCTTCCATTGATACCCAGACAGAACAATTGATTCAAAATGCTACAATGCAGCTGCTTAACGGAAGAACTTCTTTTTTAATAGCCCACAGGCTGTCTACAATTCGCAAAGCGGATGTGATTCTGGTAGTAAAAGACGGTAAAATTATTGAACAGGGAAAACATTTGGAACTGCTAAAACAGAAGGGATATTATCATGACCTTTACAGTAAACAATTCCAAGAAGAATCTTCCCGAAAAGTATTAGCGTAAAGATTTGGGGCTGAATAATTCAGCCTCATTTTTTATACATAAATTTACCAATATATCAATAATAATTATCATTATTAAAATATACATTGACTAAGATACTAACTTGTGATAGAATGCAATTAAGTTAGCAATAACTAACTATAACAATTAATAAGATCAGCAATTTTTGGAATACTACAAGCTGACAATAATTTTAAATATGAAAATCTAAGGAGGAAACAAATTATGTCATTAATCGGAAGAGAAGTAAGTGATTTTAAAGTACAGGCATACGTAGGAGGAGAATTTAAGGAAGTAAGTAAAAGTAATATTATGGGAAAATGGTCGGTATTCTTTTTCTATCCTGCAGATTTTACCTTTGTGTGCCCCACAGAGTTAGAAGATCTGGCTAATAAATACCAGGATTTTAAAAATATCAACTGTGAAATCTACTCGGTATCCTGTGACACCCATTTTGTTCATAAGGCATGGCATGATGCTTCAAAAACAATTCAAAAAATCCAGTATCCTATGCTGGCTGATCCCACTGGGACTTTAACCAGAGATTTTGATGTCATGATTGAAGAAGATGGACTGGCTGAACGCGGCAGCTTCATTGTAAATCCGGAAGGAAAAATCGTTGCATATGAAGTAATCGCAGGAAACGTAGGACGTAATGCCGATGAGTTATTCCGCCGGGTTCAGGCCTCCCAGTTCGTTGCAGAACATGGCGATCAGGTGTGCCCTGCAAAATGGCAGCCAGGTGCAGAAACACTGAAACCAAGCCTGGAGCTTGTAGGACTGATTTAATATGGAAGGGTTATATGATGTAATTATAGTAGGCGGAGGGCCGGCAGGCCTCTCTGCCGCTATCTATATGGCGCGCGCTAGATACCGGACACTGATAATAGAAAAAGAAAAATTTGGCGGACAGATAACCATTACTTCAGAAGTAGTGAACTATCCCGGCATACCCAGTATCAGCGGCAGTGAATTGACCGAAGGAATGCGAATGCAGGCAGAAGCATTTGGTGCAGAATTTCTCCTGGCAAATGTGGAACAATTAGATTTGAATGAAGATATCAAAAGGGTTAAAACTGACCGGGGAGAGAAACGGGCCCTGGGTATTATACTTGCAACCGGCGCATCTCCCAGAAAAATCGGTTTCCCAGGCGAACAGGAGTTTCAGGGCCGAGGGGTCGCTTACTGTGCTACCTGCGATGGAGAATTTTTTACCGGAAAAGATGTTCTGGTGGCAGGCGGAGGCTTTGCTGCAGTAGAAGAAGCAATGTTTCTAACCAAATATGCAAGGCAGGTGCTTATTCTGGTACGGGGGGAATCTTTTTCCTGTGCCAAATCAGTTTCAGATGAATTAGCGAATTACGAAAAGATAAAGGTATTGTTTCATACAGAAATTAAAGAAGCAGGCGGAACAGACAAACTTCAATATGCATTGCTATACAATAGCCAGACCGGGGAAAGCACACGGTTTGAACCGGAGGACGGCAGTTCTTTTGGCATCTTTGTATTTGCAGGGTATGCCCCCGCAAACAGCCTGTTCAAAGATATTGTTGATATAGATGAGCATGGTTATCTGATCACCGATATGAACCATAAAACAAGTATAGACGGTGTTTACGGCGCAGGAGATATCTGCGTAAAAAATTTACGCCAGGTAGTGACAGCCGTTGCAGACGGCGCCAAAGCCGCTACATCTCTGGAAAAGTATGTTTCGGAAGTCCATGAGCGAAAAAATATACCACCGATTCCGATGCCGTTAAAAGCCCACACGAGTGATAGCGCGTCAAGGGAAGCAAATAACCATCCGGAACAGGAAGAATCCCATTCCGATGGAGCATTTATTCCTGCTACCATGAGAAGTCAGCTGAAACCTTTATTTGAAAAGTTTACCAGACAGATCCGATTAAAAGCATTTTTGGATCAAACTCCTATATCACGGGAAGCAGAAGGATTTGTACAGGAAATGGCGGAATTGACTTCCTGGATCGAAACTGAAATCATACAGGATGCAAACATACCACTGACACCGTCCATAGACTTATATGAAAGTTCCGGATTATCTCTTGGATTCCGGTTTCATGGTGTCCCGGGCGGACACGAATTCAATTCTTTTATTGTAACTTTATATAATGCAGCAGGACCGGGACAGATGATTGATGAGCAGCTATTGGGAAGGATACGGGCTATATCCGAACCGGTTAAAATAGATATTGCCATCTCCTTATCCTGCACAATGTGTCCGGACTTAGTTATGGCTGCAGGCAGAATCGCCATTGAGAATGCTAATGTCCAGTGTGATATTTTTGATCTGAATCATTTTCCGAAGCTCAAAGAAGATTATCAGATCATGAGTGTGCCTTGTATGATAATCAATCAGGAGCATGCTTATTTTGGAAAAAAGAGCATCGAGGAAATTCTTGGTCTTATAGATGAAAACAGTTAATATACTGATACAGTAATGCCTGGCAGGTTATTACTGTATCAGTTATAGTCAGAAAGAGGTGCGGTATGAATCAATTAGAAATAGAAAAAGTAATCGGTAGGGAAATCATTGATTCCAGGGGGAACCCAACGGTAGAAGCGGAAGTTCATCTCAAAGACGGAACCATAGGAAGAGGTGCTTCTCCAAGCGGAGCCTCAACCGGAATATTTGAAGCACTGGAACTTAGAGATAATGATAAGACCCGTTTTAAAGGAAAAGGGGTCCAAAAAGCAGTTCAGAATATCAATGAAATCATAAATCAGGTCCTCTCAAATATGAATGCCAGTGACATTTATAAAATAGACAGCGCAATGATTGCAGCAGACCAGACAGAAGATAAATCAAAGCTGGGCGCCAACGCGATCCTTGCCGTTTCCATAGCATGTGTACGCGCTGCTTCTTTATCACTTAAAATGCCTCTATATCAGTTTCTTGGCGGCATCTCCGGAAATAAACTGCCGGTGCCTATGATGAACATTTTAAATGGAGGTGCACACGCTTCCAATACGGTAGATGTGCAGGAATTTATGATCATGCCGGTTGGCGCTTCCAGTTTTAAGGAAGGGCTTCGCTGGTGTACTGAAGTTTTTCATACACTGGCATCCATATTAAAATCCAGAGGCCTTGCTACTTCTGTCGGGGATGAAGGTGGATTTGCACCGGATCTTGCCAGCGATGAAGAAGCTATTCAGTATATTCTAATGGCAATAGAAGAGGCAGGATACCAACCCGGAAGAGATTTTGTGCTGGCGATCGATGCAGCAGCCAGTGAATGGAAAGGTGAAACCAGCGGAATTTATCTGCTTCCTAAGTGTAAAAAGAAATTCACCTCCCAGGAACTGATTGCGCATTGGAAAATGCTCTGTGATAAATACCCCATTTATTCCATTGAGGATGCGCTGGACGAGGAAGACTGGCAGGGCTGGCAGCTCCTTACAAAAGAACTGGGAAGCCAGGTTCAGTTAGTGGGAGATGATCTGTTTGTAACGAATACCAAGCGTCTGAAAAAGGGTATTGAATTGGGCTGCGGAAATTCCATCTTAATTAAACTAAACCAGATTGGAACGGTGTCGGAAACACTGGAAGCCATCAAAATGGCACAGCAGGCAGGTTATACGGCAATTGCTTCCCATCGCTCTGGAGAAACGGAAGATACTACTATTGCTGACCTTGCAGTCGCCCTCTCTACCGGTCAGATCAAAACCGGAGCTCCAAGCAGAAGCGAGAGAGTTGCCAAGTATAATCAGCTGCTCCGTATTGAAGAAGAACTTGGTAATGAAGCAGTGTATCCCGGTATTCATGCATTTAACAGACACTAAATATTATTGACACAAAAAAAGCAGGAGTAAAACGGCTTTATGCCATTTAGTCCTGCTTTTGCATTTGGTTTTCCGATGCTTTATCTGCTTCTTATCTGTTATTTATCAAATATCTTCAATGCTTCCTGAAGCTGTTTATCCTTTTTCAATGGAACATTCGCTTCTTTTGCCTGTTCCTCATCTGCTTCTATCACCACATCCGGTTCCAGTCCGTTACCCTGGATGGAATAGCCGCTTTTTGTGAAATAGCTGGAAATGGTAAGTTTCACGGCTGTGCCATCTTCCAGAGGAATAACATTTTGTACAATTCCTTTGCCAAAGGAAGTAGTTCCTGCTAATGTACCCCATTCATAATCCCGGATTGCACTTGAAAATACTTCTGCCGCACTGGCTGAATTTCCATTCATTAATACGACCGTTGGAAGTTTTACTTCATGCCCGTCCTGTCCGGATATTTCATCAAGGCGGCTGCCATGTTTATCTTCCGTATATACGATCAATCCATCCGGCAGAATATAATCCAGCATGGAAACCACGCTGTCAAGAAGTCCGCCGGGACAGTTTCTAAGGTCATAAACAATTTTTTCCATTCCCTGTTTCTCTAAATCATCAATTGCATTCTTAAACTGTTCAACCGTTACTTCATCAAATTCACTGATCGCAATATACCCGACTTTATCCGGAAGCATTTTATAAGTAATGGTGTCTACTTTTATTTTTTGACGCTTCATGGTTAATTCCAGGGTTTCATCTGTCGATTTACGGTAAACCGTAATTTTAACATCGGTTCCTTCCTCCCCGGATATCATTTCTACGATCTTGTTTAACTCGGTTCCTGAAACATTCATATCGTCTACACCAATAATAATGTCATCTACTAATATTCCAGCGCCTTCTGCCGGACTATTTTCATAGACTTTAGCAATACTGGCTTGTTTTGTTATATAGTGCTGGTTAACCAGTACTCCAATTCCACAGTAATTTCCGGAAGAAGATTTTTTCATTGATTCAAAATCCTCTTTATTGTAATAAGCAGAATAGACATCGTCCAGCCCATACAGCATCCCCTTGTATATCCAGTCCTCAACCTGCTCATTATTCTCATCAAAATAATAATACTTGTCGATTAAATTCTGAATAGTGCTGATCTTATTTGATATACGGGACACATCCAGTTCTTCTTTTTTTCCGGATTCTGTCCCGTTCTCACTTTTAGCGGCAGTTTGCTGTGCCCCATTGGTTTCACCCGCGACAGATCTGGAATCCCAGGCCTTACTGTTCGTATAAATCAATAAAGACATTATACAGATGATCCCCATCGCTGCGGCGCCTGTTATAATGCCTTTCCAATAAGAATTTTTATGATCTCTGTTCTTATCCTCCAATGTTTTGTCCTCCTTGCACTCTCTATATTCAGTATGGTACGTTCCTATTAACTATACCCGTTAAATATTTTAAGTATACAAGGATTTATCAACAGAGTCAATGTAAATTACTTAAAAAACACTTTATATCCTACCATCAAATCTACCATTCTGTTATAACTTTTCACACCGTCCGACTGACCATTCGCTTTTAAATAAGTATCATTCATTTTTACAGCTGCCTTTGCCACTTTTGTATCATAGCGTTTCCAAAAGCTATTATTGGCAGTAAGGTCTGCTTCTACAATGGGGTTAATCTGTCTGCGGATTGTTTTGTAGGCTTCTTTATCCGACTTGCTTAAAACGTTCATGCTGGATATCCAGGCGGTAAGGCTGCCGCTGTAACGAAATTCCGGTACATCCGATTTTTCACATGCCAGATATGCTATAAAATTTGCTTCATCCTCCTGCATAAACCCTTTTAAGTGGGAGAGTTCATGGCACGCAGTAAATGGGATATTATAAGGAAGCATATCTCCATTGTAGTTTGCCTCAATCGTAAAAGGCGAGTAGATGCCGCTTAAATTCTGAACGGATAAAATACCGGATGCCCACAATTTTTTAGGTCTTGGATAATAATCCGACAATCCGATATAGTCTTTACTGACCATCTTCATAGCCTCTACTGCCTGATTCTGTACGGTTGTGTCAACAATACAGATACCTTCCGTATTGCGTTTCACCATTCCTGCCCACAGATTTACTTCTACGGTTAAGTCCTCACACAGGATAGCCAGATCCGAAGAAGTGTAGGAAACAACCTCAAAACCATTATGCTGTGAAAAGGAAACTCTCTGATAATTAATGCCGCAGTTAATGGTATATAAAAAAAATAGAATAGCCGCTCCATGAACCAGATATAAAAGGCCTATGTAAATATGCGATAATTTTTTCTTTTTGCGGACTACTTGCAAAATAAATATGAAAATACTAATGACACAGACGATGATAGCGATATAGAGAAATATTTCTACCAAAGAAAACGGGAATATGGATTCCAATCGCCCGATACAGTTGACCAGGACCGGATAAATCGTTGCCGAATACCATTCTGCAAATCCTTTGTATTCTTTTGCCAGAAATAGCAAAAAGAGGCTAAAAACGTATAATAACATACTTCCAAATAATTGTAACAGTTTTTTGTTGTCATCTACTCCAATTTCTCCCATAATTTGCCCACCCATCACAAAAATTCTAATAATTACATTTTAGCAAAATTCGACAATTTTTTCTACAAAAAACAGAAATGTTCATACAATGTTTACATGTTAATTTTTACCATTAACCCTACCATATTTTATGGGCAAATGTGATAAAAAAAGTACTAAAAATCATAAAATATTACTCTTGTGGAACCAAAAGAAAGAGTAATATAATGATAACATACAAAAGATGGAAAGGAGGTAAACTGATGACAAAGATGCCCGTTAATTTTCAGAGTCCTGAGGACATCATTAAATTTGTAAATATTGTAAGCAGTTATGATTATGATGTGGATTTAAAGTGTGGACACTACGTGGTGGACGCGAAATCCCTGGTCAGTGCATTTACGCTGAGTAATTCCACTAATATTGAGATGCAGATCCATGGCGATGATTGCAATGAATTGTTAGTCCATGTTGCCGAATATTTATGCAATTAGTAGTAGAAATAAGAATGTCATTTGATTAATGTTCTATAGACGGCACATAATCAGATCGGCATTCTTATTTTTTGCGTTTATAATTTTATACAGCGGGACCGTGCCCGTACCTTGAAATAATTGTGGACAAACCCTAAAATAATAGGTATGATAGGCTAGAGTATGTTTATTTTTAAAACATGCGCTGGTAGTCCAAAGAGGACAACCAACTATATACATAAGAATAAATTAATAGAAGGAACAAAGGAGAAATTTTATGCTTCATATCGTCATATGTGATGATCAACCCATTATTGCCGAGAAAATTAAAAATATCATAGTTAGTCAGATGGCTGATACTAATGAAGATTATCAATTAACTGCAAAATATAACGGAAATGATCTGCTTGCATTTGTATCTGAAAATCAGGCAGATCTAATTTTTCTGGATATTGATATGCCGGACATCTCAGGCATGGAAATTGCATCACAGCTTTATCAGTCAGGAATAAGCAACCGCATTGTCTTTGTAACCAGTCATGCAAATCTGGTTTTCGATACTTTTAAGTATCACCCGTTTCAATTTATAAGAAAAGAGTATATGGACACAGAACTGCCGGAAGTCTTGAATGGCTTTCTTGATCTGAACACAGATGAGAATCAGGTACTTGAGATTACAGACGCAGATGGTATACATCTCATTCCCATTAAACAGATCATATTTATGGAAAAGATAGACAGAAAAATTGCTATTATTTGCAACAATGATAAAACCTTCCAGGTCTGGGCATCACTGCGTGATTTTGAAACAACCTATGCTAAGAATGGCCTGTGCAGAATACATAATGGCATTATGGTGAATCTGAAGTATGTTTCAAGTATCGAAAACGACACTGTTATTATGGAAAATGAAATGGAACTTCCAATGAGCAGAAGCCGTAAGAAAGATGTAAAACAGCGGTTTATTACATATATGAGGGGGCGATAAATGAATATACTTTATACAGTAACTAAATACTTAGCCAGTCCGATCGAAAACTTTCTGATTTTATATTTTCTGGTTAAATATCTGGACTATAAAAATGATTCAACTTCAAGTAAAGTAGGCGGTGTGCTAGCCGTCATATTTGTTACGCTTATTGCACAATTTACAGGAACATTCTACAGAAGTGACGTGATACTCCCCATTGTTGCAATTTTTGTTCTGTGGACATATTGCAGATGGGCTCTAAACGGCGGGGCAATGCTTCAAATGCTGTGTTGTTTTACACCATTTATTATGATTACATTGATCAATACACTTACATATCAATTAGTTGCAATGTCTTTTAATATTAGTATTGATGCTTTGTTAACATCAGATTCTTATATGATGATCTGGATATTTATCATTACCAGAGTTTTGCTGTACGTATTTATACAAGTCATATTACGCGTAATGAAACGTAGTAGGCTAAACCTAAGAAAGCGGGAGTGGATTACCTTTCTAATCGTTTTCCTGGTATCTTTTATAACCGATACAACCTTATATTTAATGGTTAGAAATAATCCGACAGATGAAGCTATGAACTTTAAGGCTCTCATCATTCTCATAGGCATTATTATCATTGATATTTATATCTATCATTCCATTTTATCTTTAAGTCAGGAAAATCAGGATATTTTGCATATGGAACTGACAGAATTGAAATGTAAGGAGTTGGAGAGACAGCTGTTCCAGATAAAAGATGCTGAAAATAGAGAAACAAAAATGCGTCATGATTATAAAAATCACCTTGCTTGTATACAAACACTTTTAGTGGAAGAAAAATATGATACCGTAAAAGATTATGCCAAGAAAGTATCAGACTTTTATCTTCAGCAGTCAACAGCTTCTGAAATCTGCAATAATCACACCATCAATGCCGTTCTTCACGCTAAATCGGATGTTTGTCAAAAATATGGTATTCCTTTAGATATCAAAGTAGCGGGAGATACAAGCATGCTGGATGGAGTTGATACCAGTATTGTTTTATTCAATCTCCTGGACAATGCAATTGACGCAAATATGCATAATGAGAATAAATGGATTTCACTGGAGATGTATCAGGAAAAACGGTATTTCAATATTTTTGTGAAAAATCCAATTAAGGAATCAGTTTTAAAGAAAAATCCAAAGTTGATATCTACAAAAAGTTCTTCTGGAAAGCACGGGCTGGGACATCTCAATGTAGAGGATGCTGTAAACAAGAACGGAGGTATTGTAGAATATTACGAAAAAGACAATACATTTATAGCACATATTATGATGAAAATATAAACAAAATACCAGTTAGACGATAAATCAGACCAATTAGTCAATTCGTATTGAAACTTTTAGAATTAATTGGTAAAATCCAATAGAAATGTAAAATTCTATGAAGTTTATATAGGGATTTAGGTGAAGTTATGATTTCTAAGTGTGCTAATGTGGTGACTGATTTATGTGTCCGGAAGATGATCATTCAAGGCACTGAAAAAGAAGTATACCAGTATGGTTTTGAATTAATAATATCAACTGCAGTCAATATATTCTGGGTATTATTAATTGGTATTGTTTACCAAAGAATTTTTTTAGCTTTATTCGGGTTTTTAATTTTTGCATGGATTCGGACCCAAAGTGGAGGATACCACGCAAGTTCTTATTTCAGATGTAACTTTTCATTAATTATTGTATTTGGATTTATCATGACATCTGTTCGTTTTTTTAAAATTACAGATATTAATTTCGCCTTTTTTGTACTGGCATACATATATGTTCCACTTTTTATGTGGCAATTTTCACCAATTGAAAACTTGAAATCCCCTTTAGACACTACTGAAATTCCTCTTATAAAAAGAAAAGTTTTATTGAGAGTACTTGTTTGTGAAGTAGTGGGCATTTGCGGATGGGTATTCGGTTTCAATGAACTCGCTGTTTTAGTTTTGTTTGTTCTTGTTACCGTTATCATATTAATAATTATAGAAATATTGAAAAGGAGGCGATTAAATGAAAACCTGTATTAAAAAAAACCTGTTAAAAGTTGTTGCAGCTGCTGGACATGCTGTAGCATTAGAAGGTGGTGACTGGCCATCATGGTATGGAATTTACCAGCCATCTAAACCAGAAGCTTTAAAAAAATCTAATGGTAAAAGTACCAAATAGGATTCAAAAATTACCAACTAGACAAGAATCTAATCCAGTTAGTCAAAAGCTATTGTAATTTTTTCAAAATGAGTTAATATATTGGTGTTCAGACAATTATTAACTCATTATCCTTTTTCGGAAGCTGTCTGATTTGATTACTGTTATCGTTTGAGGGAGTACTGCGTGAAGTGGGGAACGCGTGTATATAAATATATATGAGCGATAATAACGTACGGAAATTTTTTTAATAAACGAACAGAATCAAATCGGCTTCATAATACGCCTCTGTAATATGCCAGACGCCTTTATCTGGGATATTACAGAGGCCATTTTTATTTTGTAATGGCAATTTTGAATAAGGTGTGTTAGAATCATGTTAGTTTAAATTTTGCCTTTCGGAGGAAAGCATATGGATTGTAAAACTGCCCAGCAGATGATTTTGCCTTATATACAGCGAAAATTAAATGATAAAGAACTCGAAAAATTCATTGAGCATATCAAAGAATGTCCGGAATGCCATGAAGAACTTGAGATTTATTTTACGATCTATTTTGCATTGGAACGTCTGGATGATGAAAGCCATATAAACTATAATATCCAGAAGCTGCTGGTTGATGACCTGCATTCTTCTGAGCATCGTGTCCACCGCAGAAAGATCATGCGTTTTTACCGGCATTGCTTTATGGCTGTGGCGGAACTGGCTCTGTTAATCGTTCTTTTTACCCAGTTTCAGATGTGGGGAAGTAATAAAACGATTCAGCAGACAACAATCTATGAATTTGTCTATGGCAATCCAAAATCCGAGATCGATGAAAATTTAAAAGATATACCTCAGATCTACCAGATTGAAACTATGGATTCTGAGAAAGCTTCCGGCAGTGAAAAGAGCAGTGTGAAAAAAACTCCCGAGACGGAAAGTTCTGCCAATTCTGCCAGCGAAAAATCCACAAATAAAAAAAAGAAGAATACAAAGAAAAAGAATGCAAAAAATAAGAGTACTGAAATTCAGACTACAAAAAAGTAATTGGAGATATCTATGAGTAAAAAAATTGTTTTAATAGATGGACATAGTATTTTAAACAGAGCATATTACGGAATTCCCGACCTGACTAATTCGGAAGGACTTCATACCAATGCGATTTACGGATTTTTGAATATCATGTTTAAAATATTATCCGAAGAAAACGCGGATTATCTGGCAGTGGCATTTGACTTGAAAGCCCCTACATTCCGTCATACAATGTATGCGGATTACAAAGGCACCAGAAAGCCTATGCCGGATGAACTGCGCCAACAGGTGCCGGTGATGAAAGAAGTTCTCCAGTCTATGGATATTCCGCTGATGCAGTTGGAAGGATATGAAGCAGATGATCTTTTGGGCACCGTTGCAAAAAAAATGGAAAAAGAAGGTCTGGTGGTTTCTATCGTTTCCGGAGACAGGGACATGCTGCAGCTTGCAACAGACCAGATCAAAATCCGCATTCCCAAAACGAAACGTACCGGTACGGAAATAGAAGATTACAATACCAAAGATGTAATAGAAAAATATCAGGTTACACCCCCTCAGATTATTGAATTAAAAGCACTGATGGGGGATGCTTCTGACAACATACCGGGAATCCCGGGGGTTGGTGAAAAGACGGCAACAAAATTAATTGTTGAATACGGATCTATTGAAAATGCCCATGCTCATGTGGATGAGGTGAAACCGAATAAAGCCAAAGAATCTCTGAAAAATCATTATGATTTGGCTGTACTGAGTAAGGAACTGGCTACGATTAACATAGAAAGCCCTCTTGAATTCTCTCTGGAAAGTGCAAGAATTCATAACCTCTATACCCAGAAGGCTTTTGAAATGTTTAAGCGTCTGGAGTTTAAAAACCTGCTTTCAAAATTTGACTGCGAAGCACCGGCTAATACAGTGACCGATTCATTTGCGAAAGCTGATGACTTGGGTAAAGTAGAAGAGATATTTACAAATGCCTGTAAGAAAGAGCATGTAGGCTTACAGCTTTTTATAGAGAAAAACTTGCTTTTCGGGTGTTCACTCTGTTTTGGAGCTGCAGATATTTATTTTATACCGGTTCAGGGATTCATATCCGAAGATTACCTGACAGGGAAGATTCATGAAATGATTCGGGCAGTCCCGGGCATTAGTACCATTAATCTGAAAGAACAGTTAGGGTATCTTGCAGTAACCAGAGAACAGCAGCCGAAATTTGCTGACGCAGCCATTGGTGCTTATCTGGTGAATCCACTAAAGGACACATACACATACGAAGATATTGCCAAAGAGTATCTGGAAATGATGGTTCCTTCCAAAGCAGAACTGTTGGGTAAAATTTCTCTGACAGCGGCAGCGGAAGATAAGGAAGCAGAACTGATAACTTATGCCTGCTACGCAGCTTATGTTGCTTTTGCTTCCACACCTAAAATCCGGGAACGCCTTGTGGAAATGAAGATGGATCATCTTTTTGATGAAATTGAGATGCCCCTTGTTTATACACTCTTTGATATGGAGCAGGAAGGGATTCTCGTAGAATCGGACGCACTGAAGATCTATGGGGAACAGCTTCAGATCCGTATTACGGAACTTGAGAAATCTATTTACGAGCAGGCAGGAGAGCAGTTTAATATCAATTCTCCAAAGCAGCTGGGTGTTATTTTATTTGAAAAGTTAAAATGTCCTAATGGCAAAAAAACAAAAACCGGGTATTCTACTGCCGCGGATGTTCTGGAAAAACTGGCTCCGGATTTCCCAATCGTAACCAATATACTGGAATACCGCCAGCTTACAAAATTAAAATCCACTTATGCAGACGGACTTGCGAATTATATCTCTTCTGACGGCAGAATACACAGCACCTTTAATCAGACCATTGCGGCAACCGGAAGAATCAGCAGCACAGAACCAAACCTGCAGAATATTCCCATCCGTATGGAACTCGGCAGACTTATACGTAAAGTTTTTGTTCCAAAGGAAGGCTGTGTATTTGTAGATGCCGATTATTCCCAGATTGAATTACGTGTTCTTGCACATATCTCAGGAGATGAAACTTTAATAAATGCCTATAGAGAAGCTCAGGATATTCACCGGATTACTGCATCCCAGGTATTTCACATACCATTTGATGAGGTTACCGATCTGCAGAGACGTAATGCAAAAGCAGTAAACTTTGGTATTGTCTATGGCATCAGCTCTTTCGGACTCAGTCAGGATCTGAGCATCACCAGAAAAGAGGCATCGGAATATATTGAGCAATACTTCATCACCTATCCCAGAATCAAGCAGTTCCTGGATGAAACCGTAGAAGCTGCTAAAAAAGAGGGATATGTAACGACCATGTTTGGCAGAAGACGCCCTGTTCCGGAATTAAATTCCAGTAATTTTATGCAGCGTTCTTTTGGAGAGCGTGTAGCGATGAACTCTCCGATACAGGGAACTGCTGCAGATATTATTAAAATAGCTATGATTCGGGTAAATAACAGTCTGAAAGAAAAAGGACTGAAATCCAGATTGATCCTTCAGGTACATGATGAGCTTTTAATTGAAGCAGCTCAGGATGAACTTGCCCAGGTAGAACAGATTTTAGAGGCTGAAATGACAGGCGCTGCTGATCTGGCTGTAAAAATGGAGATCGATATGCATACCGGTAATAACTGGTATGAGGCTAAATAGATAGGAGATATGATTACTAATGAAAGTATTAGGAATCACCGGCGGAGTTGGCGCCGGTAAAAGCACCGTTTTAGACTATATTGCAAAAATGTATCATGCGAGAGTCATTCAGGCTGACCAGGTAGGACATCTTCTGATGTCCCCGGGCCAGGTATGTTACTACCGCATTACAGAAACATTTGGAAGCGGAATTCTAAAGGCCGACCAGAATATCAACCGCAGCAAGCTTGCTGATATAGTTTTCCAGGATCACGAGAAATTGCAGAAACTAAATCAGATTGTCCATCCTGCGGTAAAAGAATATATTGTAAATGAAATCAAAAAAGAACACACTGCCAAAAAAGTTCCTTTTGTTGTGATCGAAGCGGCTCTTTTGATTGAAGATCATTATGAAACAATCTGTGATGAATTCTGGTATGTCTACACATCCGATGATGTACGCAGAAAAAGACTGAAACAGGCACGTGGATATTCCGATGAAAAAGTAAAACAAATCATAAAAAACCAGATGCGCGACAACGTATTTCGCCAGCATTGTCAATTTGTAGTTGACAACAGCAGCAATATTGTAGAAAATACATATGAACAAATTGACAGGGGATTGATAGAACATGAATTTTTGTAGTATAACAAGCGGAAGCAGCGGAAACTGTATTTACGTAGGATCAGAACATGCCAGTCTTCTTGTAGACGTTGGCTTAAGCGGCAAAAGAATTGAAGCCGGATTAAACTCCATTGACCGTAAAACGGCCGAAATGGACGGCATTTTAATTACACATGAACATTCTGACCATATTAAAGGCCTGGGAGTTCTCGCCAGAAAATATCAGATACCAATCTATGCAACCGGCGCAACCATTGAGGCAATGAAAGCCTATACACCACTTGGCAAAGTAGATGATTCTCTTTTTTGTGAGATCTATCCGGATGAGCCATTTTGTATTAAGGATCTGGAAGTAGCACCATTTTCTATTTCCCACGATGCGGCCGATCCGGTAGCGTACCGCATTAACCATGAAAATAAATCCGTTGGTGTGATTACCGACCTCGGACATTATAACGATTACATAGTAGACCATCTTCAGGGACTTGACGGCGTACTTCTGGAAGCGAATCACGATATTAATATGCTTCAGGTAGGAAGTTATCCTTATTATCTGAAACAGCGTATCCTTGGAAACAGGGGACATCTGTCTAACGAAAATGCAGGACGGCTGCTCTGCCGGATTCTTCATGATGGATTAAAAACAATTATGCTTGGACATCTCAGCAGAGAAAATAATTATGAGGAGCTTGCATATGAAACGGTCTGCTCAGAAGTGACTTTAGGTGAAAATCCTTATAAAGCCAAAGATTTTCCAATCCGCGTGGCTCACAGGGATGAACCAAGTGAATTATTTGCGATATAAAGCCATAACGTACCGGATCTTTGCTAAGGCCGATCTGGTGCGGAATTGACTTACATATATAGATTAATGTGAAAGAGGACTCCGGTCCCCGAAAGGAGAAGAAATGAAAAAAACAATTATCACAGTCGTAGGAAAAGATACCGTGGGAATCATCGCTAAGGTTTGTACTTTCCTTGCAGAAAACAACGTTAACATCCTGGACATCTCTCAGACAATCGTACAGGGATTCTTCAATATGATGATGGTTACCGATGCAAACAATTCTACAAAGTCTGCAGAAGAATTGGCAAAAGCACTGGAAAAACTCGGCGACGAAATCGGCGTAAGCATCCGCTGCCAGCATGAAGAAATCTTCAACATGATGCATCGTATCTAGAGCGCGTCTGCGGGCGCCAATCTGTCACTATATGAAGAAAGGTAATAATCTGTTATGATAAATTTATTTGAAGTAAGCGAAACAAATAAAATGATTACCCAGGAGAATCTGGATGTAAGAACCATTACTCTGGGTATCAGCCTGTTAGACTGTATTGATTCTGATCTGGGAAAACTAAATCAGAAAATCTACGATAAAATCACGACTCTGGCAAAAGACCTGGTTTCTACCGGTAAAGATATTGAAAGAGAATATGGAATTCCCATCGTAAATAAGCGTATTTCCATAACCCCAATTGCTTTAGTTGGCGGAAGCGCATGTAAATCTTCTGATGATTTTGTAACCATTGCAAAAACACTGGATAAAGCTGCCAAAGAAGTCGGCGTTAACTTTATAGGCGGATATTCCGCTCTGGTCAGCAAAGGAATGACAAAAAGTGATGAATATCTGATTCGTTCGATTCCAAAGGCTCTTGCATGCACTGAGCGCGTATGCAGTTCCATCAATCTGGGTTCTACCAAATGCGGTATCAATATGGATGCGGTGCGTCTGATGGGCGATATGATTCTGGAAACAGCAGAGTACACCAAAGAGAACGATTCTCTTGGATGTGCGAAACTGGTTGTTTTCTGTAATGCTCCGGATGATAATCCTTTCATGGCAGGTGCTTTCCACGGTGTGACAGAAGCAGATGCAATCATTAATGTAGGTGTCAGCGGTCCGGGTGTTGTGAAAACAGCTTTGGAGCAGGTGCGCGGAGAAAGTTTTGAAGTATTATGCGAAACCATTAAGAAAACGGCATTTAAAGTTACACGTGTAGGACAGCTGGTAGCCCAGGAAGCATCTAACCGTCTGAATATTCCTTTTGGAATTATTGACTTGTCTCTGGCGCCAACTCCTGCCATCGGAGATAGTGTAGCTGATATCTTATGTGAAATCGGTCTGGAATATGCAGGTGCACCCGGAACAACTGCAGCACTTGCACTTTTAAACGATCAGGTAAAAAAAGGCGGTGTTATGGCTTCTTCCTATGTAGGGGGATTAAGCGGTGCTTTCATTCCGGTCAGCGAAGACCAGGGTATGATTGACGCAGTTCAGGCAAATGCACTGACCATTGAAAAATTAGAAGCAATGACCTGTGTATGTTCCGTAGGCCTGGATATGATCGCTATACCTGGAGATACCAAATCTACTACCATAGCAGGTATTATTGCTGACGAAATGGCAATCGGTATGGTAAACCAGAAAACAACCGCAGTACGTCTGATTCCGGTTATTGGAAAAGGTGTAGGAGAGATCGTACAATTCGGCGGACTGTTAGGTTATGCACCGATTATGCCGGTCAACAAATATGGCTGTGATGCCTTTGTAAACCGGAAAGGAAGAATTCCGGCTCCAATTCATAGCTTTAAAAATTAAAAATCAGGCGCGATGCTTTTGTATAAGCATCACGCCTTTTTATATGAAACAGGTAAAGTTCGCACCAGCTAGAGCGAACAAATTTGGGTTTAGTTGAGAAGGGGACGCTTTCTTACCTAATCCTGCTATGGCTCTACCAGAATCTGTCTTGTAATTTCATTATATCTGTGATCCTGATATAAATTGGTTACTGCACTATGATATACCTGTGCGCAATAGATATCACAGTCCAGCATCATTTTTGCAGTATTACAAGCCCGCGTGCCCTCTAAAAGTGTATGCGCAACCGCCATTTTTGTAAGGATTGGCAAATCACTTTTTTTCTTAATTTCTGACAACAACACCGAAGCTTTTTTACGAAATCCCAAAACGCGGATGTAACAGGCCGCATTGTCTGATCTTACAGACTTAAGGACTGCATCTCCTTTTATCCCCAGTAAAATATGCATTAATGCCCTCCGGATTCTGGTTTCCGTAAACTGGCGGGTTTTTAAGAGCGAAACAAATGCTTCCAGCCCCTGATAGGAAAATCTCAGGTTCCACATTCTTTTTGCCAATTCGTCAGTAACATCAAAAAATTCTGCAAGTTCTTCTGGATTAGCTGCCGACAGTAAACGATAGTGCAGTAATTGTGAAAAATCTGCACTTTTTACCGGAAACGACTGTGCTGATTCCCGCTTTAAAATAGTATAAACCGCATCCGGAACCTGATCTTTTAATGGATCTGCGTCCGGATCTCTGTACGAACAGCCGGCTCCTGCCTGAACTTCCTGTATCACACGCCGTATGGCAGTTGCTGAACTGATTCCGGCATGAAGCGACTGATCGTGATAACCACTGGTAATACGGTCAATCGTTACCGGAACCATGCTGCTATTTATCTTTTTTAAAGCTTTCAGATACTCAATACCCAGGATGTTATTCGGTGAATCCAGCACCTCTTCCCACTTAGATATATTTCCGTCTCGTTCCTTCATATGCATTTCCCTGAGATAGGAGAGCAGCGCCCCTTCTCTGGCTGCCGGAAAAGATATTCCTTCTGCAAGGAGGGTTTTTAACGTACTTTTGTATTGCGCAGGTTCTGTTATCAGAACTTCTGCAATTTCATTCAGAACCTGAATATCACCACACTCACTGCCAAAACAAATGGCATCTACAATCCCAAGTGAATTTAAAAGCGAGACTGCACCCAGTGCAAAATATTCCGCACTTGCACATGCAAAATATGCTGGAATCTCCAACACAAGATCCGCACCGCATGCCAATGCCATTTCTGCCCTGGAAAACTTGTCAATGATCGCAGGTTCTCCCCGCTGCAGAAAGTTCCCGCTCATTACAACCACCACAAAATCAGCGCCTGTTTTTAATTTTGCCTGTTCTAAATGATATCCATGTCCATTATGAAACGGATTATATTCCGTAATCAGTCCTACAACCTTCATATAATGTTAAAATCCTCCATTCTGTAAATCCAAAAATCCCATAATCATCTATCCATTATACCACACTCCATCCCCTTCGTACATTTCTCTTATGTGCCTATAAAATTTCTCCGGTACCTTTCTTTTTCATCCCACAAATCGATCAAACCAAAACAATCAAAAAATAAACAACAAAATACAAAACCTAATTTTTAAAAATATAATCAAAAATCAAAATGTTTGATCTCAAAATACCGCCTGACGATCCAAAAATCCACTCCTGATATCAAAATTTTATCCAAAAATACAATTTTACCCCCGGTGTATGGAAAAAGATACACCATAACGGTTGAAATTAGCCTTTTATAGGGCTATAATTAAAAAGAATGAAAGGTTGTTAAACATTGTTAAAATATTAATTAACTTGTATGCCAATATGGTATCATGTATAATATTTTTATGACGGTTTGGGGACCTAAAACACGAAAGGAGTCAGAAATCATGGGATTTATTGACGTAATCAAAGAAAGAGCAAAATCAAACAAAAAAACGATCGTACTGCCGGAAACAGAAGACCGCAGAACATATGAAGCAACCGCCCAGATCTTAAAAGAAGGCGTTGCTAATGTAGTACTTGTAGGTAGCGAAGAGGCAGTTAAAAAAGGCAGCGAAGGATTAGACATTACAGGAGCTATCATTGTAGATCCTGCAACTTCAGATAAGACAGCAGGCTACATAGACAAGCTTGTAGAGTTAAGACAGAAAAAAGGCATGACACCGGAACAGGCAAAAGATATTTTATTAAACCAGTACCTGTACTATGGTGTTATGATGGTTAAAATGGGCGATGCAGACGGTATGGTATCCGGAGCATGTCATTCTACCGCTGATACTTTAAGACCATGCCTTCAGATCTTAAAGACAAAACCGGGAACAAAATTAGTATCTGCATTCTTCCTGATGGCAGTGCCAAACTGCGAATATGGTGCAAACGGAACATTTATTTTCGCTGATGCAGGATTAAACCAGAACCCAAATCCGGAAGAATTGGCAGCAATCGCAGCTTCTTCTGCAGAATCCTTCCAGTTATTAGTAGAAGAGGAACCGATCGTGGCAATGCTTTCCCATTCTACCATGGGAAGCGCAAAGCATGCAGATGTTGACAAAGTAGTAGAAGCAACCAGAATTGCAAAAGAGCAGAATCCAAATCTGAAATTAGACGGTGAATTCCAGTTAGATGCTGCAATTGTACCAAGCGTAGGCGCTTCCAAAGCTCCAAACAGCCCGGTAGCAGGTAAAGCAAACGTATTACTGTTCCCAGACCTGGATGCTGGAAATATCGGATACAAATTAGTTCAGAGATTAGCAAAAGCAGAAGCTTACGGACCTGTAACACAGGGTATTGCAAAACCGGTAAATGATTTATCCCGTGGATGCAGCGCTGAAGATATCGTTGGGGTTGTAGCGATTACAGCAGTTCAGTGCCAGGCACAATAGGAAAAATTTACCTACATAATTATACGGAAGTTCTAAAAGAATATAATAAAATGAAAAGAAAACCAACGGAGGTATTTTTTAATGAACGTATTAGTTATCAACTGTGGAAGTTCATCTCTTAAGTATCAGTTAATTAACTCTGATACAGAAGATGTATTGGCAAAGGGGCTTTGCGAAAGAATTGGAATCGAAGGAAGCAGACTTGTATATCAGCCAAAGGGCGGCGAGAAAGAATTTACAGAAAGCCCAATGCCAACTCACAAAGAAGCCATCAAAATGGTACTGGATGCATTGGTAAATGAAAAGACCGGTGTAATTAAGAGTCTGAAAGAAGTTAATGCAGTCGGTCACAGAATCGTACACGGCGGCGAGAAATTTGCTTCTTCTGCAGTAATTACAGAAGAAATGTTAAATGCTGTTGAAGAATGTAACGATCTTGCACCTCTTCACAACCCTGCAAACTTAATTGGTATTCGTGCGTGCCAGGAATTGATGCCTGATGTACCGATGGTTGGTGTATTCGATACTGCATTCCATCAGACAATGCCTGAAAAAGCATATATGTATGGTCTGCCTTACGAATATTATGAAAAATATAAAGTAAGAAGATATGGTTTCCACGGAACTTCCCACAACTTCGTATCCAAAGAAACAGCAAAATTCTTAGGACTTGATATCAATAATTCTAAAATTATTGTTTGCCATTTAGGTAACGGTGCATCCATTACTGCTGTATTAAACGGCAAATCCATAGATACCTCCATGGGATTGACTCCTCTTGAAGGACTGGTAATGGGAACACGTTCCGGTGATATTGATCCTGCTATCTTAGAGTTCCTGTCCAAGAAAGAAAATATGGACATTGATGATTTAATGAACATGTTAAATAAAAAATCAGGTGTTTATGGTTTATCCGGAATCTCAAGCGATTTCCGTGACCTGGAAAATGCTGCTGAAGAAGGAAATGAAGCTGCAATCCGTGCCAGAGCTGTATTCAATTACCGCGCTGCAAAATATATCGGTTCTTACGTAGCTGCTCTCAATGGTGTTGATGCAATTGCCTTTACAGCAGGACTTGGTGAAAATGACTCTCTGGTACGCCGTGATATCATCGCATATCTTGGATACCTGGGCATTACTTTAGATGATGAGGCAAACAAAGCAAGAGGCAAAAAGACTCTGCTTTCCACACCGGATTCTAAGGTGAAAGTTGTTCTCCTTCCTACCGATGAAGAACTTGCAATCTGCAGAGAAACAGTAGCTCTGATTTAGTTTAAAACTATACCGGAATAAGGCGGAGACTGCGAAAGTCTTCGCCTTATTTATATAATTCGGCGGGTCCTGATTAAGGATGCTTTGTGCACTGCCTATATCTGCAAAGCGTCATTAATCACAAAAGCCCACTTTATTGTAAAATTATGTTGACAAAAACAAATTGAATATGTATAATAATTTAGGTGTGGATAGGAGGGTCATAATGCTGATTGACTTAAACGGTGTTTTAAAAAACGACGAATTAGTAATGCAGACTGATGCAGGACTGGAGCTGGAAACCTTTGTTTCGAAGCTTGGCAGTTTTCCTATCATTAGCAGTACCCCCGTTTCTTTACAGATTCAGAACAAAGGAGACAGGAAACTGCACATAACAGGGAGCGGGATAATAACAGTTTTGATTCCCTGTGACAGGTGTCTGGAAGACGTGAAAACTGAAATTAAAGTTCATATTGACAAAGAAATTGATATGAATATAGATGAAGCAGAACATCAGAAAGCACTTGATGAACACAATTATATTGATGGATATAACCTGGATGTGGATAAGCTTGTCTATGGCGAGATGTTATTGAATTGGCCGATGAAGGTTTTATGCAGTGAAAACTGCAAGGGAATCTGTAATCAATGTGGCGCCAATTTAAATCTTGGGACTTGCAACTGTGATCATACAGATTTAGATCCAAGAATGGCCAAAATCCGTGATATCTTTAGCAAATTTAAGGAGGTGTAAACCATGTCAATCTGTCCAAAAAATAAATCTTCCAAAGGAAGAAGAGACAAGAGAAGAGCAAACTGGAAAATGTCTGCTCCAAATTTAGTGAAATGTGCTAAATGCGGCGAACTTATGATGTCTCACAGAGTATGTAAGAACTGCGGAACATACAATAAAAAAGAAATCATATCTACAGAAGCTTAAGATATGATAAAGCATCTCGATGGAGATGCTTTTTTTACGTGCTTTTCTCCTGTTTTTTACCCCTTTTACGCAGAAAACTCAAAGAACTTATGTACTTCGTAAGATTCTCTGAAAATATCTATTGATTTTCTGTATGATGTTTAGTATATTAGTTAATAGAAATACGAGGAGGAAATAATATGCAGGAATTAGTTCGGGTCGCAGTCGACGCTATGGGTGGTGATAATGCCCCGGCAGAGATTGTTAAGGGAGCCGTAACCGCAGTGAATGCGAGAAAAGATATTAAAGTATTCCTGGTAGGGCGCTCGGAAGATGTGCAGAGAGAATTATCAAAGTACACCTATCCAAATGAGCTAGTGGAAGTTGTTCATGCTGAAGAAATTATTGAAACAGCAGAACCGCCGGTTATGGCTATTCGAAAGAAAAAAAGTTCTTCCATTGTAGTAGGGCTGAATCTGGTAAAAAAAGGCGAAGCAGATGCTTTTGTTTCAGCTGGCAGTACCGGAGCCGTATTAGTCGGCGGACAGCTCTTAGTTGGGCGCATCAAAGGAATTGAGCGGCCGCCTCTGGCACCACTGATACCCACTAAGACCGGTGTTTCATTGCTGGTTGACTGTGGCGCAAATGTAGATGCAAGACCATCTCATTTAGTGCAGTTTGCAAAAATAGGTTCTATTTACATGGAAAATGTAGTAGGTATTAAAAATCCTAAAGTCGGTATCGTTAATATCGGTGCAGAAGAGGAAAAGGGCAACGCTCTGGTAAAAGAGACATTTCCACTCTTGAAGGAATGTAAAGACATTAATTTTATCGGAAGTGTGGAGGCCAGAGACATTCCGGCAGGCGTATGCGATGTCATCGTTTGTGAAGCATTTGTCGGAAATGTAATTTTAAAGTTGTATGAAGGTGTGGGTGCCACCCTGATTTCAAAAGTCAAGGCCGGCATGATGACAAGCCTTCGCAGTAAGATTGGCGCCTTACTGGTAAAACCGGCATTAAAAGAAACACTTAAATCTTTTGATGCAAGCCAATATGGCGGTGCACCTTTACTTGGGTTGAATGGCCTTGTGGTAAAATCTCACGGCAGTTCTAATGCGTCGGAGATTACCAACTCCATTGTTCAATGCGTGCAGTTTAAGCAGCAGCAGATCAATGAAAAAATTAAAGAAAAAATTAAAGTAGATTAGTAAAAGAGAGGATTGATGATTATGGAATTCGAAAAGTTACAGAAAATTATTGCCGAGGTACTGAATGTTGATGCAGATGAGATCACAATGGAGACTACATTTGTAGATGATTTAGGAGCTGACTCCTTAGATGTATTTCAGATTATCATGGGAATTGAAGAAGAATTCGATATTGAAATTCCAAATGAAGAAGCAGAAAAAATTGTTTCAGTAGGCGATGCGGTAGAACAAATCAAAAGTGCAATCAACTAAAACGGTTTTTATGAGGGTGTTGCAAAGCAGCACCCTTTGTTGTATAAATACGTTTTATTTATTACCGCCGCAGTGAATGCGGCACAGGAGGATAATGTGAAGTTTGCTTCACATGCGCTTTATTACAGCCGCAGTAAATGCGGCATAGGAGGATAATGTGAAGTTTGCTTCACATGTGCTTTATTACAGCCGCAGCAAATGCGGCACAGGAGGATAACTATGAAATCAACCAGAAAATTAGCAGAACTGGAGAGCAGGATCGGATATAAGTTCCACAATTTCGATCTTCTGGTACAGGCCATGACTCACAGTTCTTATGCAAATGAGCATAAAGCCGCCAGGATGAAAGATAATGAACGCCTTGAATTTTTAGGTGACGCAGTGTTGGAAGTTACCAGCAGTGAGTTTTTATTCCACAATTATCCGGATCTGCCGGAAGGGGATCTGACAAAGCTTCGTGCAAGTATCGTCTGTGAGCCCACTCTTGCCCTGTGTACGAAAGAAATTGAGCTGGGCAGTTATTTACAGCTTGGTAAAGGTGAAGAGCATACCGGAGGCCGTCATCGTGATTCTATTGTGTCTGATGCCATGGAAGCCCTCATAGGTGCCATTTATTTAGATGGTGGTTTTGCTAATGCAAAAGAGTTTATTTTAAAGTATATAATGAAAGATATTGAAAATAAGCAGCTCTTTTATGATAGCAAGACTATCCTGCAGGAAATAGTACAAAGAGATTTTAAAGGTGATGAGATCGTGTATACCCTGACAGGGGAAGAAGGCCCTGACCATGATAAGAAATTTATTGTAGAACTGCATATCGGTGAAAAAAATGCAAGCCAGGGAATTGGACGTACCAAGAAAGCTGCTGAGCAGGAAGCGGCCTATCGCGCCATCATCGACTTGAAAGGAAAGACAAAAGAGATATGTACTTAAAAAGCATAGAAATCCACGGCTTCAAATCTTTTGCCAACAAAATTGTCTTTAAGTTTCACAATGGTATTACCGGTATCGTGGGACCAAATGGCAGTGGTAAGAGTAATGTTGGCGATGCTGTCCGCTGGGTATTGGGTGAGCAGCGTGCAAAACAGCTGCGTGGTGCCAGTATGCAGGATGTTATCTTTTCAGGAACGGAAAACAGGAAACCTATGGGGTTTGCATCCGTTGCCATTACGCTGGATAATGAAGACCATCAGCTGCCCATTGATTATAATGAAGTAACCGTAACCAGACGCGTATACCGTTCCGGCGAAAGTGAGTATCTAATCAACGGTACCACCTGCCGTCTGAAAGATGTCAATGAGCTTTTTTACGATACCGGTATTGGTAAAGAAGGATATTCCATTATCGGACAGGGACAGATTGATAAAATTTTAAGTGGAAAACCGGAAGAGCGCAGAGAACTTTTTGACGAAGCAGTAGGTATTGTAAAATATAAACGCCGGAAACTGGCCGCCCAGAAAAAGCTGGAAGATGAGAAGCAAAATCTGGTTCGTGTTAACGATATACTATCCGAATTAACGAAACAATTAGGGCCCCTTCAGAGACAGGCTGAAACCGCGAAAATCTATCTGAAGAAAAAAGAAGAATTAAAGACGGTAGATGCCAATATGTTTTTAATGGAGATGGACCGCATCAAAGCCCAGCTTCGGGAAATAGAAGAAAAGATCTCCATTTCCAATCAGGATCTGCAGTCCACAAAAGCCAATTATGAAAGTGCAAAAGTGGAGTACGAGCGGATAGAAAAAGAAATGGAAGAGTTAAGTGCTAAGATCGAGGAAGAAAAAGAACGCTCCAATAAAAACCAGTTGTTAAAACAGCAGTTAGCCGGACAGATTAATGTCTTAAAAGAGCAGATTAATACGGCAAAGCTAAATGGTGAACATTTACAAAACCGTATCCTGAGCATACAAAAAGAATTGGATGGAAAAACACAGCAAAAAGACTCGCAGCAGACAGAGCTTGGTCTTCTAAAAGAACAGCTGGATAAATTCCAGGCTGTAGAAGTAGAAAACAAAGCGGTCGGCTTAAAGCTCCAGGAAAATACCGGTATTCTGGAAAGCCATATTGAAGAGGGCAAGAACCAGATTATTGATTTATTGAATAAGAGAGCATCTACAAAAGCCAAGCTGCAGCGCTATTCCACAATGATTGAACAGATCCAGATCCGAAAAGCAGAACTGAGCCAGAAAATCCTAAAATTAAAAAGTGAAGAATCTGAGCAGGAAGAATCTCTTGCTGCATATCAGAAGGATTACATGGAAGTTTCCGCCCGTATTGATGCTTTAAGTGAAGAAAGTACAAAGTATGATAATGAAGTAACCGAACTGCAGCAGATCCTTTCCCAGCAGAATGAACAAATGGAAACCGGGCAGACCGCTTACCATAGGGAAGCATCCCGTTTGGAGTCCTTAAAAAATATTACCGAGCGATATGATGGATATGGCAACAGCATACGGCGCGTTATGGAACAAAAAAACCGGGAAACGGGAATCATGGGCGTTGTTGCAGATATTATTAAAGTGCAGAAATCTTATGAAACCGCAATCGAAACCGCTCTGGGCGGAAGTATCCAGAATATTGTTACCCAAGATGAACATACAGCAAAACGTATGATTGATTTTCTAAAACGGGGCAAATACGGACGGGCTACCTTCCTTCCTCTGACAAGCATTGGCAACCGAAATGGATTCACTAATGAGAAAGCTTTAAAAGAACCCGGAGTCATTGGACTGGCAAGTTCTCTGGTAGATGTAGAAAGCTGCTATGAAGGGCTTGCAAAATACCTGTTGGGCAGAACCGTTGTAGTTGACCATATTGACAATGCAATTATCATAGCAAAAAAATATCAGCATACCCTTCGTATTGTTACACTGGACGGAGAATCCCTAAGTCCCGGAGGATCTATGACCGGTGGTGCATTTAAAAATTCCAGCAATCTTCTCGGACGAAGAAGAGAAATTGAAGAATTAACGGAAAGTGTTGCACTTTTAAAGAATGATATGGAAGAACTCCAGAAATCCATTGACGTGAACCGTGATAAACGGCGCATCCTGCGTAATAAAATTGTAGAGCTGAAAGACAGCCTGCAAAAAGAGTATATCGTCCAGAATACGGCGAAAATGAAGATTAAGCAGATGCAGAGCCGCAACACGGAAACAAAATCCGGATACGCCCAGTTAAAACGGGAATCTTCCGAAATCGAAGCACAGATTTCAGACATACGGATAGAAGAATCGGAGATCCAAAAAGAACTGGAAGAATCTGTATCCCTGGAGAAGAAAACAGAATCTCTGATCCTGGGACTTCAGAAGGAACTGGAAGTCAAGAAACAGGAGCAGGATGCACATAATAGCAAGTCAGAAGGAATCCATCTTGATCTGGCTAATTTAAAACAAAAAGAAGAATTTATACATCAAAATATATCACGTATTAACCATGAGATGAAATCCTTACAGGAAGAGCGGGAATCTATTAAAAATGATATTCTGGAAAATGAAAAGGATATTCAAAAGAAAGCCCATGATATACGGGAGATAGAAATATCCATTGCAAAAGCTTCGGAACACGAAGGCGAATCGAACGGCCAGGTAAAAGAGTGGATGGAGAAAAAAGACAGCCTTTATACCAGTCACAAGTCTTTCTTTGCCAAACGGGAAGAGCTGTCTGAACGCATGGCAATGCTGGATAAAGAAAATTTCCGTCTGGCAAGCCAGCTTGAGAAGCTGGAAGAGAGTAAGGAAACCCAAATCAATTATATGTGGGAAGAATATGAACTGACGGTAAGCACCGCTCATGAATTTAAAGACGTTTCTTATGAAAACCAGGGGCAGCTGAAAAAGGCGATTCAAATCCTCAAATCTGATATCAAAGGTCTTGGTTCCGTTAATGTCAATGCCATTGAAGATTTTAAAGAATTGTCTGAGCGCCATGAATTCCTCAGCACACAACATGATGACCTGATTAAGGCAGAAGAAATACTGCTTGGCATCATAGAAGAACTGGACAGCGGAATGCGCGCCCAGTTTAAAGAAAATTTTGCCATTATCCAGGCAGAATTTGACAAGGCATTTAAACAGCTGTTCGGAGGCGGCAAAGGCAGCCTGGAACTGGTGGAAGATGAAGATATTCTGGAGGCGGGCATCCGCATTATTTCCCAGCCGCCAGGTAAGAAGCTGCAGAATATGATGCAGTTGTCCGGCGGTGAGAAAGCATTGACAGCAATTGCCCTTCTCTTTGCCATTCAGAAACTGAAGCCATCACCTTTTTGTCTTCTGGATGAAATTGAGGCAGCGCTTGATGAGTCAAATGTTACCAGATATGCAAAATACCTTAATAAGTTGACAACGAATACACAATTTATTATTATTACACATAGACGTGGTACAATGGAAGTTGCGGACAGACTGTATGGTATCACTATGCAGGAAAAGGGTGTATCCGCACTGGTATCCGTTAATTTAATTGAAGATGAGCTAGATAAGTAGGAGAGTGGCAGTATTGCAGGCAAGCCTGTAATATGCAATGGGAATAAGGTTGAAAGAAAATTTTGATATAGAAAGGATGCCACGGTGATTCTTTCAACCTGTTTTATTGTGGCAGTATTGCAGGCAAGCCTGTAATATGCAATGGGAATAATTATGGAAGAAAAGAAAGGGTTTTTTAAACGGCTTGTGGAAGGGCTGTCAAAAACCAGGGCTAATATTGTTGCTGGAATTGACTCCATTTTCAGTGGCTTTTCCAGTATCGATGACGATTTTTATGAAGAGATAGAAGAAATTTTAGTCATGGGTGACCTGGGTATTAATGCCACTACCGCTATTATCGAAGATTTAAAAGCAAAAGTGAAAGAGCAGAAAATCAAAGAACCTTCCGAATGCAAGCAGCTGCTGATTGACAGCATCAAAGAGCAGATGGATGTAGGTGAAACAGCATATGAATTCGAAAACAAACAGTCAGTGGTGCTGGTTATCGGTGTAAACGGCGTTGGAAAAACCACCAGTGTAGGAAAATTGGCCGGTAAATTAAAAGATCAGGGGAAAAAGGTAATTCTGGCCGCAGCAGATACATTCCGTGCCGCAGCAGGAGAGCAGTTAACCGAATGGGCAAACCGGGCAGGTGTGGATATTATCGGCGGACAGGAAGGTTCTGATCCGGCTGCTGTTGTATATGATGCTGTGGCATCAGCGAAAGCAAGGCATGCGGATGTGCTGTTATGCGATACGGCAGGCAGGCTTCACAACAAGAAAAACCTGATGAATGAATTGGGTAAGATTAACCGTGTGCTTGAGCGGGAATATCCGGAAGCTTACCGTGAAACACTGGTAGTACTGGATGGCACCACCGGACAAAACGCATTGGCACAGGCAAGGGAGTTCAGTGAAATTGCGGACATTACTGGTATTATTTTAACAAAACTGGATGGGACAGCCAAGGGCGGCATTGCAGTTGCAATCCACTCTGAACTTGGTATTCCCGTGAAATACATTGGTGTGGGAGAAAGTATTGATGATCTTCAGAAGTTTAATGCAGATGAATTTGTAAATGCATTATTCAACGTACAAACCCCGGCAAATTAGAGAAAGGCGACAAAATGTTAACGTTAGATAAGTTTGAGGAAGCTTCCGAGGCAGTGAAGCAGGTTACACAGGAGACAAAACTGGTTTACAGCCAGTACTATTCAGAACAGACCGGCAACAAAGTATTTTTTAAGCCTGAAAATATGCAGCGTACAGGAGCATATAAAATCCGCGGCGCTTACTATAAAATCAGCACATTAACCGACGAAGAAAGAAATAAAGGGCTTATTACTGCCTCTGCAGGCAACCATGCACAGGGTGTGGCATATGCTGCAAAAGCATTTGGTGCTAAAGCAGTAATCGTAATGCCAACCACCACACCGCTCATTAAGGTAAACCGAACCAAAAGTTATGGTGCTGAAGTTGTATTATACGGAGACGTATATGATGAAGCATGTGCCCATGCATATGAACTTGCCAGCGAGCACGGCTATACTTTTATCCACCCGTTTGATGACCTGGCTGTAGCCACAGGGCAGGGAACCATTGCTATGGAAATCGTACAGGAACTGCCTCTGGTAGATTATATCCTGGTTCCGATCGGGGGAGGCGGACTGGCAACGGGAGTATCTGCCCTTGCCAAACTTTTAAATCCCAATATCAAAGTAATCGGAGTTGAACCAGCCGGTGCCAATTGTATGCAGGCTTCCCTGGATATCGGGAAAGTTACTACCATGCCCAATGTTAATACCATAGCAGACGGTACAGCCGTTAAAACACCGGGTGAACAATTATTCTCATATATTCAGAAAAACCTGGATGGAATCATTACCGTAGATGATGATGAATTAGTGGTAGCATTCCTTGATATGGTCGAAAACCATAAAATGATTGTAGAAAACTCCGGCCTTCTCACTGTAGCTGCTTTAAAACATATGGATGTGAAAGGCAAGAAAATCGTATCCATTTTAAGCGGCGGTAATATGGATGTTATTACCATGTCTTCTGTCGTACAGCTGGGATTAATCCAGAGAGACCGGATCTTCACCGTATCCGTACTGCTTCCGGACAAACCGGGAGAACTGGTGCGCGTTGCCACTGTAATTGCAGAAGAGCAGGGTAATGTCATTAAACTGGAGCATAATCAGTTTGTAAGTACGAATCGCAATGCAGCCGTGGAATTGAAAATTACGCTGGAAGCTTTTGGTACGGAACATAAAAACAACATCGTAGACGCACTGAAAAAGAACGGTTATAAGCCTAAGCTTATCCGTCCAAACCTGTAGGAGCTTGAATTACATGTATAGGTGGCTTAAAAAATATGTAGATCCCTGGGCAAAACTCTATTCTATCATACCCTTGGTATCCTGTTTTGTCCTAAACAGTGTTATTTACTTTGGAACACAGCATTTGTGCAAAGACTGGTATCACTATGATTTTACTCTGTCAATCGACCGGATGCTTCCATTTAAACCGGGCTGGGTTTGGATTTACGTGATCTGTTATTTATTCTGGATTGTGAATTATATCATAATAGGACATCTGGGCAGGGATTCGTTATATAAATTTGTAACTGCTGATATGTCCTCCCGTATTGTCTGCATGCTGTTCTTCGTATTGCTGCCAACCACAAACGTGCGGCCTGAGCTGATCGGAGACAGTTTAAGCGTACAACTGCTGGGCTGGGTGTATAAAATGGATCTTCCAATGAACCTCTTTCCTTCCATACACTGCCTGGTAAGCTGGTTCTGTTATATTGGTATCCGGGGCAATAAGCAAGTCCCCAAATGGTACCGTATTTTTTCATGTCTGTTTGCAATTGCAGTCATGATTTCCACGCAATATACGAAGCAGCATTATATTATTGATATATTCGGCGCAGTTGCCCTTGCTGAAATTGCTTATTATTTAAGCAGCAAATATAAATATTATGAGTTTCTTAAGAAAGTTTTTGGAAAAATAAATTGTAAGATACGCAAAATATTGATAGAATATTGATAAATTTATTCTATAATTATCCAGAGGATAATTTAGAAAAGAGGGAAATGCGTGGAATTTTTAAAGAAAAACAAAAAAAACATACTTCAGATCCTGTTTCTTTTTGCTCTTTTGGGCTTTACATTTTATGAATTGTTTAAAGGACAGGAACTGGGTGCCATATGGGAAACCATAAAAATGGCAAAAAAGGGATATATCTGGTTTGGTATTGCCCTGGTAATCGTATTTGTCTGCAGTGAATCGGTAATCATCCACTATATGATGAACTCGCTGAATAAGAAGATCCCTTTACGAAATTGTGTGAAATACAGTTTTATCGGATTTTTCTTCAGCTGTATTACCCCTTCCGCTTCAGGCGGACAGCCAGCTCAGATCTATTATATGAGCAAAGATAAGGTGGAAATCCCAGTTGCATCACTTGTACTGATGATTGTCACCGTTACTTATAAATTCGTATTAGTATTAGTCGGGCTGGTACTGATCATCGGATTTCGTCCGCTGGTGGATAACTACATGAAAGATACAGTATTTTTCTTATATCTGGGACTGATATTAAATGTAGGATGCGTGGCACTGATGTTTATCTTAATATTTCTGCCAAATTTCACAAAAAAGCTAATGCATTTAGGTCTGCATATTTTAGAAAAGGTCCGTATTTTGAAACACAAACCGGAAAGAACAGAACGTCTTTCAAGCGCTATGGATAAGTACCGGGATTCCGCCTATTATTTCAGAGATCATAAGCTGGTTGTTTTCAATGTGATTCTGATTTCCATCTTCCAGCGGTTTTGTCTGTTCTTTTCAACTTATTTTGTATACCGGGCATTCGGGCTTCACGAATTCAGCGCTTTTGAGATCGTCACCTTACAGGCAACTATTTCTATTTCTGTAGACATGCTTCCGCTGCCGGGTGGTATTGGAGCAAGCGAAGCGTTATTTATGTCTATATTTAAACCAATTTTTGGTCCGGCATTAATTTTATCGGGAATGCTGTTAAGCAGAGGTATCAGTTACTATGCACTGCTGATAATCAGTGCACTTGTAACCATTTATGCCCATATCAGCATTACTAGAGCAGCCGTGAAAAGAGAAGCGGCAAAGAGGGAGAAGGATAATATACCATGTGGATAGGATTTTATAATTATACGGTTATTTTAACATATTTAGGACTGATCAGTTCTGTATACGGAATGACAGAAGCATTGGATGGCCGTTTTACGACGGCAATTGCCTGTCTTGTAATATCCGGTATCTGCGATATGCTGGATGGTAAAGTTGCCCGTACCAGAGAACGGACGGACGATGAGAAAAGATTTGGAATTCAGATTGATTCCCTTTGTGATTTGATTTGTTTTGGTGCATTTCCTGCATTTCTGGGATATGGGCTGGGACTTCGGGGGTTCTGGGGAACAACGGCCATGTGTCTCTATGTACTGGCAGCTGTAATCCGCCTTGGATTTTTCAATGTTATGGAAGAAAAGAGACAGCAGGAGACCACAGAAGCCCGCAAACACTATCAGGGTCTTCCCGTAACATCTATCGCAATTATTTTTCCGGTGGTTTATCTCTTGCGTCCAAGTTTTGGACAGCAGACATATCTGCGGATACTGATCTGGGTAATGCTGCTTGTAGCATTTCTGTTTGTCAGTAAAATAAAAGTTTATAAACCAGGAAATAAAATGATGATCGTTATCATTGTAGCGGGAGTCATAATACTTGGCAAGCTGTTACACTTCTATTAAACACGCTCTTGCCGAACAACATTTTAAGAAAGATATGCAATAGGTGGTAAGGTTGAAAGAAAATGATGAAGTAGGAAGGAAGCCACGCTGTGATTCTTTCAACCTGTTTTATTTGTGGCAGTATTGCAGGTACGCCTGCAATATGCGATGGGTGTAAAAATGAAATACATCGACCGAAAAGGAAAACTATATGAAAACGAGGAAACGCAGGATAAAATCCTGCGTAAACTTTATGCTTCCCTATGGGGAAGATTATTGTTAAAACCTCTGATCCGTCCCGGATTTTCCGAATTAGCCGGAAAATTTCTGGATACCGGGGCATCCAGATGCATTATTAAGCTTTTCATACAAAAGAATAACATCGATATGTCACCATATGAACCCAGAGAATATCATTCTTTTAATGATTTCTTTACCCGTGAAATCAAACCGGAAGAACGGATGATTGATTATGACGAGACGCATCTGGTAAGTCCTGCTGACGGTAAAATCAGTGCTTATCATTTGGGTAATACCAATCGATTCTTCGTCAAGAACACCTGTTACACCATATCCTCATTATTACAAAACCAAAAGCTGGCAAAACGTTATAAAAACGGAGCAGCGATTATCATTCGGCTAAGCGTTGACGATTATCACCGTTATTGCTACCCCTCGGATGGTTTGAAATCCTCCAACTATTACATTCCCGGAGTACTTCATACGGTACAGCCGGCAGCCTGTGAAACAGTACCGGTTTATAAAGAAAACCAGCGGGAATATACGCTGATTAAAACCCGCTGTTTCGGTACACTTCTCCAGATGGAGGTAGGTGCGCTCCTGGTTGGACGCATTAAAAATTACCAGCAGGAAGGCTTTGTGAAAAAAGGACACGAAAAAGGGAAGTTTGAATACGGCGGTTCTACAATTATACTGCTTGTAGAACCGGATAAAGTTAAAATAGCACCAGAATTTTTTGAAAATACAGAGAACGGATATGAGACTTTCATTAAGATGGGAGAGTGTATCGGTAAAATTTAATTTTGTCAAGAAAAAATACTTGACAAGAATAACTTTATCGTATATGATAATCAAGGTGATTACAAATGGAAAAATTTGTGGAACAAACTTTATTATATGATTTTTACGGTGAGCTCCTGACGGAACATCAGAGAAATGTCTATGAAGATGTGGTTTTAAATGATCTGTCCTATACGGAAGTCGCGGAGGAGCAGAATATAAGCCGGCAGGGTGTACATGATTTGATAAAAAGGTGTAATAAGATTCTGGATGATTATGAGAACAAATTACATCTGGTTGAAAAGTTTTTGTCTGTGAAGGAAAAAGTAGAGCAGATTCATGCGCTTTCAAAAGGACAGCAGGGGCATGAGGAGATTGAAAGAATATCCAATGAGATATTAGAGGAGTTGTAATCTATGGCATTTGAAAGCTTATCAGATAAACTGCAGAATGTCTTCCGCAATTTACGAAGTAAGGGACGGCTGACAGAAGCAGATGTAAAGACTGCATTAAGAGAAGTAAAGATGGCTTTATTAGAAGCAGATGTAAGCTTCAAGGTTGTTAAGCAGTTCATCAAGGCTGTTCAGGAAAGAGCAGTCGGACAGGATGTTATGAACGGCTTGAATCCGGGACAGATGGTTATTAAGATTGTAAATGAGGAACTGGTTAAGTTAATGGGTTCCGAAACTACGGAGATCGCACTAAAACCCGGTAATGAAATTACAGTCATTATGATGGCCGGACTTCAGGGTGCCGGTAAAACCACAACAACGGCAAAGATTGCCGGTAAATTAAAGTCAAAAGGCCGAAAGCCATTGCTGGCAGCCTGCGATATCTATCGCCCGGCAGCAATCCAGCAGTTACAGATAAATGGTGAAAAGCAGGGTGTGGAAGTCTTCTCTATGGGAGACAAACAGAATCCTGTAAATATTGCAAAAGCCGCTATTGAACATGCGAAAAGCAAAGGATTAAATGTTGTAATCCTGGATACGGCAGGACGTCTTCATATTGATGAAGACATGATGAATGAACTGATTCATATCAAAGAAGCAATTCATGTTGACCAGACAATTCTGGTTGTAGATGCCATGACCGGTCAGGATGCCGTAAATGTATCCGAAATGTTTAATGAGAAGATTGGTATTGACGGCGTCATTGTAACCAAGTTAGATGGTGACACCCGTGGTGGTGCCGCATTATCTATAAAAGCAACCTGTGGTAAACCGATCTTATACGTCGGCATGGGTGAAAAGCTCTCGGATCTGGAACAATTTTATCCGGAGCGTATGGCTTCCAGAATATTGGGCATGGGTGATGTGATGTCACTGATCGAGAAGGCACAGGCCAATATCGATGAAGAAAAAGCCCGGGATATGGAACAGAAGCTGAAAAAAGCACAGTTTGGATTTGACGATTACTTAGAAAGTATGAATCAGATGAAAAACATGGGTGGAATATCCAGTGTATTAAGTATGATGCCTGGATTCGGCAGCAAAGCCAAAGATATTGAAGGAATGATCGATGAAAAGGATATGGCAAGAAAAGAAGCAATGATTCTTTCCATGACACCGAAGGAACGTTCCAATCCGGATATCCTGAATCCATCCCGCAAAAAAAGAATTGCCGCTGGTGCCGGAGTTGATATCAGTGAGGTAAACAAACTGGTAAAACAGTTTGACCAGGCAAGAAAAATGATGAAACAGTTCCCTGGCATGATGGGAGGCAAAGGTGGTAAAAGAGGTAAGTTCAAACTTCCTTTTTAACATATATTGAGAATAAACCAAGGAGGTGAAAGACAAATGGCAGTAAAGATTAGATTAAGAAGAATGGGACAGAAAAAAGCTCCTTTCTATAGAATCGTAGTAGCTGATTCCAGATCACCAAGAGATGGAAAATGTATCGAAGAACTCGGTACTTACAATCCAAACATCGAGCCTAGCGAATTCAAAGTTAATGAAGAATTAGCTAAAAAGTGGCTTGCTAACGGTGCTCAGCCAACAGAAGTAGTTGGTAAACTCTTCAAAATAGCTGGTATCGAAAAGTAGAACAGAGGTGAACGTGATGAAAGAATTAGTAGAAGTAATTGCAAAGTCTCTCGTTGAACATCCGGAAGAAGTAGAAGTAACTGAAAAAGAAACCGGCAAGTCTATTGTTGTAGAATTAAAGGTTGCTCCATCCGATATGGGTAAAGTTATCGGCAAACAGGGACGTATTGCGAAAGCAATCCGTTCTGTAGTCAAAGCTGCAGCTTCTAAGGATGATAAGAAAGTGATTGTGGACATCCTGTAGCTTTTGCTATAAGATTTCATAACGGTCAGGCCTCGTGAAAACGGGGCTTTTCTTACTTTATAAAAAAGTACGGTTTCACAGATTATTTTTAATAGAGAAGAACCCTCCAATTTTAACAAATGAAAGGAAGAGAAAATGGAAGATTTATTACAGGTTGGCATCATTTCCTCCATGCATGGCTTACGGGGCGAGGTAAAGGTATTTCCAACTACCGATGACCCGAACCGGTTCAAAAAATTAAAATCTGTCATTCTGGATACCGGAAGAGAAACAATGGATCTGCAGATCGAACAGGTAAAATTCTTTAAGCAGTTTGTAATCCTGAAATTCAAAGAATACAACGATATCAATGAGGTGGAAAAATTTAAAGGAAAAGGGTTATTTGTAACCCGGGAAAATGCCGTAAAGCTTAAACCAAACGAATACTTCATTGCTGATATGATCGGAATGCAGGTATGTAACGATGACGGAAAAGAACTGGGTATCCTTACCGACGTATTGGAAACCGGAGCAAATGATGTCTATGTGGTAGAAACTCCGGACCGGAAAGAAATTCTCCTTCCAGCCATTAAAGAATGTATCTTAAACGTTGATATCCAGGAACGGAAAATGGAAGTACACTTAATGGAAGGATTGGTGTAACCTATGAATTACCACGTATTGACCTTATTTCCTGAAATGATTCAGGACGGTTTAAATACCAGTATCATCGGGCGCGCAATGGAAAAAGGACTGATTTCCCTGCAAACCACCGATATAAGGGACTATTCCACCAATAAACACCATAAAGTAGATGATTATCCATATGGAGGCGGTGCTGGAATGGTAATGCAGGCAGAGCCTGTATATGGTGCCTGCAAGGCCGTTTCAGAGAAAATAGGATACCGCCCCAGAGTGATCTATCTAACCCCTCAGGGCAGCGTATTTAACCAGACTATTGCAGAAGATCTGGCAAAAGAAAAGGATCTGGTCTTTCTCTGCGGACATTATGAAGGAATTGATGAGCGGGTATTAGAAGAAGTCGTCACAGACTATCTCTCCATTGGTGACTATGTCCTTACCGGCGGAGAACTGCCCGCAATGGTCATGATAGATGCCATTTCCAGACTGGTACCCGGCGTTTTAAACAACGATGAATCTGCACAGTTTGAGTCTTTTCAGGACAATTTGCTGGAGTATCCCCAGTATAGCCGTCCCGAGGAATGGAATGGCAAAATAGTTCCGCCGGTTTTACTGTCCGGCCACCATGCCAATATAGAAAAGTGGCGGAGAGAGCAGTCTGTCATACGCACAGCCCTGCGCCGTCCAGATCTGTTGGACAAGGCTCAGCTCACAAATTCTGAACTGGAATTAATCAGCAGAATATCAGAGCCGGAAGCGTAAATATTGTCCCTATTCTTTAGGATTTATTAAAGAATTTTCTTAAGGATTTATTAAAGAATTTTATTTGACATAATCCAACAAACATGATAAAATAAATAGCGTTGTGAGAAAAGAGATGGTCCTCTGTTACAGACAGTATTAAGAACATCCGATATAAATAAGGAGGCACACAATGAACGATATTATTAAGAACATCGAAGCAGCTCAGTTAAGAGCTGACGCACCAGAATTTAACGTTGGTGATACCGTAAAGGTATATGCAAAGATCAAAGAAGGAAGCCGCGAAAGAATTCAGGTTTTCGAAGGAACTGTTTTAAAGAAACAGGGCGGAAGCAATAGAGCTACATTTACTGTTAGAAAAAATTCTAACGGCATTGGTGTGGAAAAAACCTGGCCGCTTCATTCCCCAAGCGTGGAAAGAGTCGAAGTAATCAGAAGAGGTAAAGTAAGACGTGCAAAACTGAATTACTTAAGAAACCGTGTTGGTAAGAGAGCCAAGGTAAAAGAGTTAGTAAAATAATGAAATGAACCAGGGACAAATACTTAGGTAATTGTCCCTATTTTCTACTAGAGGCAATTGTGAGGTGCATTATGCGAAAAGAACGTGCAAGGAGCAGAGGGGATCGCCAAGGGGAAAAGAAAGAAACGAATACACTAAAATCTATCTTAGGATGGACATTCGAAATCATTGTAGTTATTTTATTTGCATATATCCTGGTATTTTTCTTTGGACAAGTACGGACAAACATCGGTCAGTCTATGGATACGACCCTGTCCGGGGGAGACAAAGTCCTGATTAATACCCTAGCGTATAAACTGGGTGGGCCTTCCAGAAATGACATTATATCATTTAAGCCAAATGGCAGCAAGACCAGCCACGCTTATATCAAACGCGTAATCGGACTTCCTGGAGAAACTATCCAGATTAAAGAAGGCATGATTTATATTAATGACAAGGTATATCTGGAAGATGCGGACTATCCATCGATCAGCAATACCGGTCTGGCTGATCAGCCCATCGTTTTGGGTTCTTCTGAATATTTTGTTTTGGGAGATAACCGCAACAACAGCGAAGACAGCCGCTACGCAGATATTGGCAACGTCAATATTGACGATATCGAAGGCAAAGTCTGGCTTCGTGTCTCACCAGCCAGTGAGTTTGGTTTCGTGAAGTAGAAAGGGCAGAAATTTATGAATTATCAATGGTATCCGGGTCATATGACAAAAGCCAGACGTATGATGCAGGAAGATATAAAATTAATTGATCTGGTTATTGAGCTTGTAGATGCCCGGATTCCACTAAGCAGCAGGAATCCGGATATCGATGAACTTGGAAAAAACAAAGCCAGACTGATTCTTTTAAACAAAGCAGATCTGGCAAATGAGAAGCAAAATGAATTGTGGTCGGCATATTTTAAAGAGAAGGGTTTTTTTGTCGTCAAAGTCAATTCCAAAAACGGTACCGGTATCAAGGCTATTAATGGCGTTATACAGGAAGCATGCCAGGAAAAGATAGAACGTGACCGCCGAAGAGGCATTAAAAACCGTCCGGTCAGAGCAATGGTGGTTGGGATTCCCAATGTAGGAAAGTCCACTTTTATTAATACCTTTGCAGGTAAAGCCTGTACCAAAACAGGTAATAAACCTGGTGTAACAAAGGGAAAACAATGGATCCGTTTAAATAAAAACGTAGAACTTCTGGACACTCCTGGAATTCTATGGCCAAAGTTTGAAGACCAGACAGTGGGCCTTCATCTGGCAATGGTCGGATCCATTAAAGATGAAATTTTAAATGTAGATGAATTAGGCATACAGTTGATTCACTTTTTGAAAGAGCACTATAAGGGAGTGCTTGCAGAAAGATATGAATGTGATGAGTCCGGTACTGATGTAGAAGTATTGGAACAAATCGCGGTAAACAGAGGCTGCCGCTTAAAGGGAAATGATTTAGATTATGCAAAAGCAGCTTCCACAGTAGTTGAAGATTTCAGGAGTGGAAGATTGGGGAAAATCACTATTGAATTTCCGGAAAGAAAAGTTTAAGATTAAAGGGACAAGAGTATAAAGAAAGTGGTGACGGAATGTCAAAAGGGGAAAATAAAGAACCGGGCGGTGAAGAGCCGTCCAGGAGCGTAGTGCGTGAACTTTTAAGCATGTTGATGTACATAGTGATCGTTCTCGTGCTGGCATTTGTAGTGATACATTTTATAGGACAACGTACCCAGGTTAGCGGTCCTTCCATGATTCCGGCTCTGGAAGATAAAGATAATCTGATTGTTGATAAATTAAGTTACCGTTTTCAGGATCCAAATCGTTTTGATATTATCGTCTTCCCTTATTATTATGAAGAGGAAACGTATTATATCAAACGGATTATCGGACTTCCCGGAGAAACGGTACAGATTAACAACGGAACCATCTATATCAATGGCGAAGTACTGGAAGAAAGTTACGGAAAAGAAGTGATGCAGGACAGCGGAATCGCCGAAGATCCAATTGTTCTTGGCGATGATGAGTATTTCGTAATGGGGGACAACCGCAATCAAAGTAAAGACAGCAGGGATCCCCATGTAGGCAATATAAAGCGTTCCGATATTATCGGACGCGCATGGGTAAGAATCTGGCCTTTCAGCAAATTTGGTGTACTGAAACACCAATAAAATCATAATGTTTGGAATAAGCCGGAAATGAGCAGGTGTAAAAGTCTGCCATTGCCGGCTTTGTTTAATATATACTAATAAGTAAAGGAAGCGGTGGACAGCATGAGTCAGAAAAATACTGAGGAAAACAAGGAGAGAAGCATGTTAAGGGAGCTTTTAAGTATGTTACTATATATAGCCATTGTATTAGTAGTAACATTTTTAATTGTTCATTTTGTAGGACAGCGTACACAGGTGGACGGATCCTCTATGTATCCCACACTGGAAAACCGGGACAATCTGATAACCGATAAGATTACATACCGTTTCAAAGATCCGGAGAGATTCGATATCATTGTATTTCCTTATCAGCACGCAGACCATACCTACTATATCAAACGAATTATCGGACTTCCGGGAGACACCGTGCAGGTCATAGACGGAAAAGTTTACATCAATGGTGAAGATTTAAATGAACATTATGGCAGAGAGACTATCGATGATCCCGGAACGGCTGCAGAACCGATCACTCTTGGCGATGATGAGTATTTCGTAATGGGTGATAACCGCAATAACAGCTCTGACAGCCGTGATCCCAATGTAGGGCTTATCCACAGAAAGGATATTATCGGCAGGGCATGGCTTAGAATCTGGCCATTCAGTAAATTCGGATTCTTGAAGCATCAATAGAAAACAGAGGTATTTATGAATAAAAAAATATCAGAGATAAAAGAAGAATTTGAGCATGCCGGATCAAAGGAGCAGCTTTTGCAATTAATGGAAACCTATGCTCCTGATACAAGGACCGGTGTGATCAGTCTGATCAAACGCTATCAGAAAAAAATGGATGCTCTGGAAGCCGAAAAGCAGCGTCTTGAAAAAATGATGGAATATGAGAAAGAATATGAATACATCGGATATGCCTGCGGCATCGACGAAGCCGGAAGAGGACCTCTGGCAGGTCCCGTAGTTGCCGGTGCCGTTATCCTGCCGCAGGACTGCAGAATCATGTATCTCAACGACTCTAAGCAGCTGAGTGAAAAGCGGCGTGAGGAATTATTTGATGAGATTATGGAGAAAGCTCTTGCAGTTGGCGTGGGAATGGCAGGCCCTTCAAGGATTGATGAAATCAATATACTGCAGGCCACCTACGAAGCCATGAGAACCGCAGTATCAAAGCTGTCCATGGTTCCCCAGATTCTTCTTAACGATGCGGTTACCATTCCGGGCATTACGATACCACAGGTACCCATCATCAAAGGAGATGCCAAAAGCTTATCCATCGCTGCGGCAAGCGTAATCGCCAAAGTAACCAGGGACCGGCTCATGAAGGAATATGATGCTGTTATGCCGGAATATGGTTTTGCATCCCATAAAGGATATGGTTCAGCCACCCATATCGCAGCAATAAAACAGTATGGTCCATCTGCAATACATAGAGCTACCTTTATCAAAAATTTTATCTGACAGGAGATTTTGATTGAATAAACGTGTTATTGGTACCATAGAGGAAGACAAAGCCGCTGCCTATTTACAAGCGCAGGGCTTTGTTTTATTAGAACGCAATTACAGATGCAGGATAGGAGAGATAGATATCATCGCAGCCGATGGTTCCTATCTTGTTTTTGTAGAAGTAAAATATCGAAAAGACAGCGGGAGAGGTACATCTCTGGAAGCCGTCAATTACCGAAAACAGGCTGTAATCTGCAAGGTTGCCCGCCATTATCTTATGGTACACCACAAGGCGGAAGATACACCCTGCCGTTTTGATGTAGTTGGCATCGACAACCATAAGATCACACTGATTAAAAATGCATTTCCTTTCCAGCTTACTTAAGTTCGTACTTCAGAACCAGAAGTCAGTAAATTCCATCTCAAAAAGGAGGATATCACATTATGAATATCAAAAGAACCGGAGGCCACGTGATTTGTACGGTTAAAAACGAAACTACTGTACCATTTCTTTCTTTTCCCATGCTGGAAGATACGGGTGTCACCATACATGGCTTCTCTACCCGCCTTGGGGGAGTCAGCAGGGATCATCTCACCAGTATGAATCTCAGCTTCTCCAGAGGTGATAAGGAAGAGAACGTTCGTGAAAATTTCCGCCGTATAGGGGAATCCATCGGCTTTTCCTGTGAAAATCTGGTATTTTCCGATCAGACCCATACCACTAACGTAAGAGTCATCACAGAAGAGGACCGGGGAAAGGGATTTGTGAAGCAAAGAGATTACAGCGATATTGACGGTATGATTACCAATGTACCGGGGCTGGTTCTGTCCACTTTTTATGCCGATTGTGTTCCCCTTTTCTTCGTGGATCCGGTTAAAAAGGCAATCGGACTGTCTCATTCCGGCTGGAAAGGAACCGTAGGTAAAATCGGCAGGGTAACCGTTGAAAAAATGACGGCTGAATATGGTTCAGATCCAAAAGACATATTTGCAGCAATCGGTCCTTCCATTTGCCAGGACTGCTATGAAGTCAGCGAAGATGTTATCCAGCAATTCAGGAAAAATTATGATCCGGCCTTATGGGATTCCTTGTTCTATAAAAAAGCAAACGGCAAGTACCAGCTAAACCTCTGGAAAGCAAATGAATCTGTATTTCTGGAAGCCGGAATCATAAAAGAACACATCAGCATAACCGATATCTGCACCTGCTGTAACCCGGAAATCCTGTATTCACACCGTGCTTCTCAGGGAAAGAGGGGAAACCTTGCCGCTTTCCTGGCTCTTAAGACTGCACCCAAGCAGCTATAAAAAAGCCTTAAGCACAGCATACGCTGCCCGAACCTATTGATTGTTACAAAAATGTAAGGTTAAAAACCAAAATGTAAGGTAAATCCATAGCAACAGCCGCCTTCTTCTTTTATAATAGACTTAAATGGAAAACACGTAAACTTTTACAGAAAGAAGGAGGGTTATAATGAAAAGTTTTCTTCTCACTGCGTTAAGTGCAACATTTGGATTTATCGGATTTTTATGGGTAGCATCAAAAGCTCTGCATATCCTGCTATACCTGATTGATCAAAAAATTGTACGATGACAACTGATACATATGAATTATTAAAACCAGACCTTATATTCATACAATGAAAAAATGAATATAGGATCATTATCTGTCATTATATTGACAAGATCGCTGTCATAATTATATAAACGCAAAAATAAAAATGGCCTTTCACAGCCATTTTT
>NZ_JNGB01000119.1:0-9161 GCF_001029355.1 Robinsoniella sp. RHS | reverse complement strand
AAAGTAACAGATGCCCAGAATGAAGGCATTGAATTTTCAGCGTTGGAAGGTGACTTTGAGTGCAGTGTTCTGCCATACAGTGCATATGAACTGGAGAATGCCATGCATTTATACGAACTTCCTGCCGTAAATTATACGTGGGTAAGAATGATAGCAAAACAGATGGGAGTAGGCGGAGATGACAGCTGGGGGGCGCCGATTCATGATGAATATCTGATTGATCCAAAAGAGCCGCTTACTTTAAGGTTTGCTGTTAGAGGAGTTTCTAATGACTGTGGTTTGGGGAAAAGGGATGAATGATTTTAAAAACTGAAAACTGATGATAAAAAGGCTGATATTCCGAGAATTAACGGATTATCAGTCTTTTTTGTATGGATCGATGCCCGGACATCCAGTTGAAAGTGAAATATTTCAGGAAGCCTTTAATATTAGCATTTTCATTCATAAAATTTAGCAAAAACCATCATGAATGTCTGGACGGATTTGTTACCATAAGTTAGTACCACGATAACTAGTACTGTAGTGAACAATTTCAGGTTGAATTTAGGTTTTGCTGAGGAAGGGACGCTTTGTAGATGGAGGTAGTGTACGGAAAGAGAAGGGGGCGGACCAGGACATTGGTTTGGAAGGCTTACCGCAGAACTGGCATTTTCTAACCTTCCCGAAGCACTTTTTGGCGGATAGTATTCGACTGGCTCCCATCGGATACTAAGCGGGTACTGAACCGAGAAATGCATCAGGATTTCTCGGTGAATGCCCGCGTGCCGCCAAAAAGCGCTTCGGAAAGGTTAGAAAATACCAGTTCTGCGGCCAGCTGACGGAGCCCATGCCAGTTTCCCATACCCATCTTTCCGTACACTACCTATCATCTACAAAGCGTCCTTAATCAGCTAAACCCAAATAAAATAAACCTGCAGGGATTACCCAATACTGTACTAACATAAAGGAGTAAATATATGAATGATATTGTAATTCGGGGTCTTTCAGAAAATAATTTAAAGCATGTTTCACTTAAGATTCCAAAAGAGAAAATTGTAGTGTTTACCGGTGTTTCAGGTTCCGGTAAATCCAGCATTGTGTTTGATACAATCGCCGCAGAGTCCAGCCGGCAGATGAATGCCACCTATCCATCCTTTGTGCGTTCCAGACTTCCAAAGTATAAGAAACCAAATGTAGAAATCATTGATAATTTAACCCCGTCTGTGGTGGTAGATCAATCTCCGTTGGGAGGAAATGCCAGGTCAACGGTAGGCACTATCAGTGATCTCTACTCCGGTCTGCGGCTGCTGTTTTCCAGAATCGGCAGTCCTTATGTGGGGACGGCTTCCTATTTTTCATTTAACGACCCAAACGGGATGTGTAAAACCTGTTCCGGTCTTGGAAAAGTTACAACTATAGACATGGAAGCAATTATAGATAAAGAAAAATCCTGGAAGGAAGGGTGTGTAAAGGACTCTGCTTATAAGCCCGGTTCCTGGTATTGGAAGCAATATGCAGAATCAGGGCTGTTTGACCTGGACAAGCCAGTGAAGGACTATTCTGCAGGGGAATACAATCTGCTTCTATACGGTTCCCGTGATGGTAAAGGCAAACCGGAAAATTCCAAAGTAACAGGTTTGTTCCGGAAATATACCAGTACTCTTTTAAATCGTGACATCAGTGATAAGAGCAAGCATACACGGGATAAATCAAAGCATCTGATTACAGAAATGGAATGCAGCGACTGTCATGGAAAACGGCTGAATCAGGGGGCGCTGAATTGTAAGATTAACGGATATTCTATTGCAGATATGTCTGATATGGAGCTTACCCAGCTGCGGGAGGTACTTGCTAAGATAAACGATAAGAATGTGGATATGCTGGTGCAGACACTGATTAAGGGGCTGGACAGAATGATTGATATTGGTCTGCCTTACCTGCATCTCAACCGGGAATCACCAACCTTGTCCGGAGGTGAGGCCCAGAGGCTGAAATTAGTCCGCTATATGGGCAGCAGTTTGACAGGAATGACTTATATTTTTGATGAACCCAGCACCGGTATGCATCCAAGGGACGTCTACAGAATGAACAGTCTGCTCAGACAACTTCGTGATAAGGGAAATACAGTGCTTGTGGTAGAACATGATAAGGATGTAATTTCCATAGCAGATTATGTGATTGATGTGGGGCCGCGGGCGGGGCAAAACGGTGGGGAAATAGTCTTTATGGGCACCTATCCGGAACTGCTTCAGGGGGATACGTTAACGGGTAAGGCGATGCTGGCAGCCCTCCCAGTGAAAGAGCATTCACGGCATCAGTCTGGTAGTCTGCCTGTCCGTAATGCAAATCTGTATAATCTTAAAAATGTAAATGTGGATATTCCCCTGGGTATTATGACCGTTGTTACCGGCGTTGCGGGTTCAGGAAAAAGCACTCTCATCTCCCAGGTATTTGCCAAACAGTATGAAAATGACATCGTTATGATCGATCAGGGGCCAATTACTGCCACCAACCGGTCCATGCCTGCAACTTACCTTGGTTTTTTTGATGAGATACGAAAACTATTGGCGAGGGAGAACAGCAAAGAAGAGGGACTGTTTAGTTTTAACTCATTGGGAGCCTGCCCGGTATGTTCCGGAAAAGGAGTAGTGGTAACGGAACTTGCTTTTATGGACCCCATCGTCACGGAATGCGAAGCATGTTCGGGAACACGGTACAATGCAGAAGCGGTCGGATGCTTATACAAAGGAAAAAATATTGTTGAACTTCTGGCTCTGACTGCTTCTGCGGCATTGGAAGTGTTTAAAGATACCAGGATTGTACGATGCTTAAAGGTCATGCAGCAGGTAGGGTTATCCTACCTTACTTTGGGGCAGCCGCTCAGTACCTTGTCCGGCGGGGAGCGCCAGAGAATCAAGCTGGCAAAGAATCTTGGAAAAAAGGGCAGTATCATTGTAATGGATGAGCCGACTACCGGGTTACATTCCTCTGATGTTGAAAGTCTGATGAAATTGTTTGATACGATCGTATCCAGGGGAAATACACTGATTGTCATTGAGCATAATTTAGATGTTGTCAAACAGGCGGACTGGGTTATTGACATCGGTCCGGACGGCGGAAAAAACGGCGGTGAGGTAGTATTCCAGGGAACGCCCCTGGAAATGGTTCAGCGCGGAAAAACACTTACGGCAGATAGTCTGCGCGGATCTTGTTTTTAATAAAGCAGCTGCATAAAAATATATCCGGCTTTTTGAACAGATTGCATCAAATCTGTTCAAAAAGAAGCCACTCCACATAAATCTGCATATTGTTTTACCCAACCTAATTTCATATAATACAGTTAAGAAAGTAAATCGACAGTGTGTTCAATAATCGGAAGGTGATCAATATGAAGAAAATATACATCGTAACAGGGGCAAACGGACATCTGGGAAGTACGATTATGAGATTCTTAAAGCGGCGCAACGAAGAGGCAAGAGGGCTAATTCTGCCTTGTGAGTCTGGAACGGACAGTTCAAAAATCCACTTTATCAAGGGCGACGTGCGGGACAGAGAGAGTCTGGTGCAGTTATTCGCCGGAATTAAAAACAGAGAAATTGTAGTGATCCATACTGCCGGAATTATAGATATATCAGAGAAAGTATCGGAACGGATGTATGATGTTAATGTAAATGGAACGAAGAATATCATTGAACTTTGTAAGGAATTTTCAGTAAAACGGCTGGTATATGTCAGCAGCGTACATGCCATACCGGAAAAGAAATCAAGGGTTTTAAAAGAGGTATCCCAATTTTCTGCTGAATTGGTGGAGGGCGGCTATGCCAAAACAAAAGCAGAGGCGACCCGGGCGGTGCTGGATGCAGCTAAGGAAGGACTGGATGCAGTTGTCGTACACCCTTCCGGAATTCTGGGACCCTACGATGTGTCCGGAAACCACCTGGTTCAGCTGGTAACGGATTATATTCACGGCAAACTACCCGCATGTGTCCGGGGAGGCTATGATTTCGTGGATGTCCGTGATGTGGCAAAGGGATGCCTGATGGCAGCAGAAAAAGGAAAAAAGGGTGAGTGCTATATTTTATCCAACCGCCATTATGAGGTCAGTGATGTACTAAAAATGGTGAAAGAGGTGAAAGGCGGCAGGAATCTTCCGGAATTACCCATGTGGGTCGCAAAAGCTGCAGCCCCGGTGCTGGGGCTTTATGCAAAGTGCAGGAAAGAAAGACCGCTTTATACGAAATATTCCCTTTATACCCTAAAGAGCAATGATAAATTCTCTCATGACAAAGCAACCAGAGAATTAAACTACCACCCACGGGATCTGTATGTTACAATAAAGGATACGATCCGGTGGGTATGCAGTAAAAAGAAGAACGCATAATGCTATCCGGTTAAGGGAAGAACAGGCGCTGCCCCTGGAAGAAGAGCAGCTGAAATCGAATGCACCGCTGAACTATAAAACAATACATACAATTATAAATAAGTGACTATTGAAGGTCGGTTGTAGGCAAAAAATTCTTAAGAAATTAATATTTTCTTGATGTTAAGATTGCCATAATACAGCCGACCTTGTATAATATTATTGGATAGAAATATCCACGATACATCTTGCCTTTACAGGACAAATCGTTTATAATATGTGATATATAACCACAAAAAGATAGCAGCATGTGAAACTGAAACATGGGAGAGTACATAGATGAAGAAGGGGATTCGTTATTTAACGATAGTGTTGCTTGTATCTTTGCTGGCCAGCGGTATACCTATTCATCTGGTATCCGCCACTGAAATAGACAATTCTGGGGAGAATGGAAATTCAGCAGGTGATACAGGGAGCAATAAAAATACAGAAGATTATAATGATGGGAACGGCTCAGAATCGTCAGAGGATACAACGGAAACGATTCCGGAGTCGTACTATTTACCTATAGAATCAAATAATGTAGAGGGATGGCCAAAGGGCGATGCCATTGAAGCAGATGCAGCTGTTGTCATGGACGCTTCTACGGGAACATTTCTCTACAGTAAGAATATGACTGCCAAAGAATATCCGGCCAGTATTACAAAAATTATGACCACTTTACTGGCATTGGAGCATGGCAATCTGGATGACGTGATAACATTTTCCGAAAATGCAGTCTACAGCATTGAACCGGGAAGTACCCACCTTGGGATCAAAGCGGGAGAACAATTGACACTGCGTCAGGCGCTCTATGGAATTATGCTGGCATCGGCAAATGAGATATCCAATGGAGTGGCAGAGCATATTGCAGGGTCTGTTGAGAACTTCGCTCAGATGATGAATGATAAGGCGGCTGAGCTGGGATGTGTAAACACACACTTTGTAAATCCACATGGTCTGCATGACGAGAACCATTATACCTGTGCAAGGGATATGGCGCTGATTATGCAGGCGGCACTTAAGAACAAAATGTTCTGCAAGATCATTGATACCGTTGAGTATTCTTATCCCAAAACAAATATAACGGATGAAGAACGTTATTTCATGAACCATCATAAAATGCTGTATGAGGACGGTTACTGTTATACAGGCTGTCTGGGCGGAAAGACAGGTTTTACGGATGATGCACTGAATACCCTTGTTACTTACGTAAAGCGGGGGAAGGATAAGCTGATCAGTGTTATACTGAGGACGAATGGGGCTGAAAAAGCGTATCAGGAATCAAAGCAGATACTGGATTATGCATTTAACAATTTCACCAAAGAAAAATTTGATTTAAGCCGTGAAAGAGAAAGTGCGGCACAGCTTTTGGGAATCAGTTACGTGGGAAAAGCCATTATCAACGAGGATCAGAGCCTTAATAAGCCTGCATTCCAGGTTTCAAAAAGCACCAGCCTGAATCTGCCAAATGGAGCAGATACCAGACAGGTTACCAGAAAATATGATTTTAAAGCAAAGACGCTGGAATTTTTCTATCACGGATGGCCGGTAGGGAAAACCAGGATAAAGGTAGAGCCGGTATTCTTAAAGGAAGAAAAAGGACCTCAGTACAGGACGGAGACGGAAAAGCCGGAATCTCAGTCCGGTCTGGAGGAAAGCGGACAGGCAGCAGATGGAAACACAGACAGGAAGGCGGCTAATATGCTTGACAGGATCAGTCATGTTTTTATATCCACATGGCAGAAATTGGATATATTTATTAAGGATAATACGGTAGAATCGGCTGTGATCGGTGGTATTTTATTAATTATTTTTGTACCGCTTTTAGTAATTGCCATTACCCGTAATCATCGCTATAAAAAAATTCTAAAAGAAAGAATGAAAGAAGAGGAGATCAGAAAGCAGTTAGAAGAAGAGATTCAAAGAAAGACACCTCAGGAAATTGAAGCAGAATTAAGGGCAGAGCAGGAAGCCGAATGGCGTTCTGAACAGAGGGCAGAAGAACGAAGGATTGCAGCTGAGAAAGCAGCCAGGGAGCTGGATGCGGCAGAGCGGCTGTTAGAAGAACAGAGGTCACAGGGAGAGACAGGTAATATGGTTGACACTGGAACGCATTTGAAAGAGGAGGAATAAATATGAACTGGGTATCACCAATTAAAGACGACGAGACATTAGAGAAATTTAAAAAAGCATTACGTGAGGTAGATGATAAGTATTACATTTTATTTGAAATAGGGGTAGGAACAGGTATGCAGCTTCAGGAGATTCTGAAGTTTAAAAATAAAGATATTCGGGATAAGGACAGTATAGAAGCTTCTATTGGTACAAAAAATATTGTGAGAACATTTAATATACCTGCGGATCTTAAGAAAATCATTCATGATTTTACGGAAGGGAAAGATCCGGAAAACTATCTGATTCAGGGACATGCCAGTTCCTCAGCACCTTTATCCAGGGAACAGGCTTACCGGGTATTTAAAAGCGTAGGAAGAAATATGGGCTTAAATTCTATTGGAGCCCAGACAATGAGAAAGACGTTTGCCTGGAGGTATTATAAGGCAACCAATGATATTTACTATCTGCAGAACCTTTTAAACCATGCTTCCCCATCTATTACTTACCGGTATATTGGTGAAAAACCGAATGTAGAAGTAGTCTTAAAAAAGATGACGCCGGAAGAAAATGAAAGAAGCCGTTACATCTTATACAAGGACGGAAGCGGTAAGAAGAGAATCCAGGAAATCCAGGAAATGTTCGCATATATTGAGAGAGAATTGGATAATCCTACAAACAATGATGCATTCTACGGAAGGGTAGATTGTTTATTGGTTGAGGTTGAAGATTTGATCGATAACTTTAAGAATACTAAATAATCAGCTCAAAGGCATAAAAAACAGGTTCTGGCTATCAATGGCCGGAACCTGTTTTGCTGTGCAGTACTGCACGCGTATTACATAGCTGTGCAATTACCTGTCTGAAATGCATTGCATTAGAACTTTTTAGTAAATACCATGCCTTTTCAGACGCTTTTTTGTGCGCAGCTGTTCCTGTTTTTCTTTTATTGTCTGCGCTTCTTCTTCATCCACCAGTTTTAACGTTTTTACACAGAAAAACCGGTCATCTTCCGTGCGTTTCATCCGTATCTTGCCCTTTATCAGACCATGTTCTTCACAGGATGCAAGGCAGTAGTAATTTTTAGTGCCGTTTGAAAACCAACGCACTTTTTTTCTTGCGGCTTTGCCGCAGATATAGCACTTGGTTGCAGTCACTTTCCGGTCTTTCATGGCATCGGTTTTACTTGCAAAGTCTTTGGAAATAAATTTACAGTAAGTCGGATATACAGCATATATCTCTTCCTTGCGGGAACTTGGATGGATGTAACAGTCTATGGAGTAATTAGTCTGTATATCCTCTTCCTTAAGATGCTTCATGACCGCAGCAGTGTAATAAGCATCAGCCAGAGCGCGGTGAAAGCCAGCCCTTTTGTTTAATTTGAGAAAATCCACTGCATATTCCAGATTCCTGCGGGTTTTGCGGTCCTCGTATACAATGCTGAATATCTTCTGGATATCATAGTACCGCAGAGGATATGGAAGTGTATTTTCCACATTGTGAAAGCGCATATTCCGCTGCAGTTCTACCAGATCACTGGAGCCCCAGATACAGTAGCATGCATCATTCCCGCACCAGTCAAAAAAACTATGTATGACTTCTGGAAATGTGCGTGCATTCTCAAACTCCTCCATTTCCATCTGCAGTATTTCCTTTGTTTTAAAATGAAAGGAATGGTAAACGGTTGGCTTTATAATTTCATGAAAACGTCCGATCTCTTCTTTTTCTTTTGTAAGCTTTACTGCTCCGATTTCGATAATCTCGAAGGGAAGTGCCTTGTTTTCGCGGTCTTTTCCTTTGGGACACTGGTTCCATTCGAGGTCAAATATTATATAATCCATATCATCACCCATCTGTCTGTTATTGGAACGCAGTGACAAAAAAAGCTGTTTCTGCGCCAGACAATTCAATAAAAATAGTGAAAGCTATCTTCTTTCACGCGGTTACATATAGGTAGTATACACAAAGTAAATAAAAAACACAAGGACTTCGTCAAGTTGTATATGAAATTGAAACTACTTTATGCAATTTGTCCTAAAAAAGTTTTGCTCAAATTGTGCGTAAGCAGATTTTACAAGGGTAACATAAAATCTTTGTTCAATTATGGTATGGCGGGAAATAGGCTTCTTTAGTATACTGTCAACATAGTTAAGACAGTAAAAAACAATACTCGCGGGGCGAGCGTAAATTTTTAGGAGGATGAAAAAATGGCAAGTTTATCATTACAGCATATTAACAAAGCATATCCAAACGGATTTGAGGCGGTAAAAGATTTTAACTTAGAGATTGAAGATAAAGAATTTATCATCTTTGTAGGACCTTCAGGATGTGGTAAATCTACTACACTCCGTATGATCGCAGGTCTGGAAGAGATTACAGGCGGTACATTAAAAATTGGAGATAAAGTTGTAAATGACGTTGAGCCTAAGGACAGAGATATTGCGATGGTATTCCAGAACTACGCTCTGTACCCACATATGACAGTTTATGATAACATGGCTTTTGGTCTTAAATTAAGAAAAGTTCCAAAAGATCAGATTGACAAAATGGTTAAAGAAGCAGCTAGAATCCTTGACCTTGAAAAATTATTAGACCGTAAACCAAAGGCTTTATCCGGTGGACAGAGACAGCGTGTTGCTATGGGACGTGCTATTGTTCGTGATCCTAA
>NZ_JNGB01000118.1:0-9989 GCF_001029355.1 Robinsoniella sp. RHS | reverse complement strand
CCGGACTTCGTCCTCCGCCCTGCCGGAGTCCCCCTCATCGCTGCCGCTTGATCTGCTCCGCAGCTCAACGGGGGACTCCGTCCGGGCATTAACGATATCTTTCAAATCTTTCATTGGATCATATTCCCTTCCTAAATAGGGCGCATAAAATTCCCGGATCGTCTCGGTTTCTCCATTCACATACACATAGCCATGACTGCTTCCAAACTTTTCAAACTTCCTGTCTGCATCTCCAAATGTCATGCGGTACCCGGACTTTTCCAATGACCCCAGTGATACCCGCAAGCCTAAATTATCCCGGATCGCTCCCGATAAATATTTTGCATCTGCTCTCTGGGTTGCAAATATGATCTGGATTCCTGCCTGTCTTCCTTCTAATACAATTTTGGTTAAATAAGACATGATATTGTTAACATCTTCCTTTCTTTCCAGGCTTTCGATAAATGCGATAAACTCATCGAAAATCAAAAAAATAGGCTTTAAGCCTAATGTTTCATAATCCGCACCAAAAGGTGCTTCGTCTAATTGTTCATACCTTTTATCCATTTTCGCCATTATTTTACGGCACATCTGCATGACCTTTCCGGTTGCATAAGCTACTTCATCTTCTTCTAAAACTTTCCGCAGTCCATAAAGATCGGATCGCTTGGGATCTATAATATACAGTTTTGCCCCTAATTTTTTCAGGCAGCGGATAATATAATACAGGAAATAACTCTTTCCTCCTCCGGTTACGCCTGTGATCAACGCATGGGGTGCCTTTTTAAAGTCCCACCACAGCCCTTTCATAAGCGGTATTTTCGTCTTTTCACATTCCTGTTCTCTTTTTCCCATGTAAAGGCGGTCTTCTTCAATGGATTCCAGGGTATATATTTTATACCAGTACTTCCGTTTTTCCCCGGTTATTTCACGGTCAAACATTTCTCCAAGCGTATTTCCCATATCCGTGAAACTTTCATGAAATTTGCTACCGTCCAGTTTGATTGTAATTTTCATCACACCTTTTTTGCAGTGGTAATACATTTTGGGAAAATAGGTCATGCTTTTTTGGGAATTTACTATTTTCCCTCCGCTTTGTGTTCCTTCCAGGTTGTAATACATGGCATCAAAGCACATCTGACATAGTTTTTGCAAGTTATAGAGATGGCACCAGACACGAAACAACAGAAGTGATGTGATAGCGGATAGAATTCCTCCTATAATTGCACTTTTTATTCCACTTTGGATTAAAATTTCCTGGGTGATCTGGAACTCTTGAAGCCACAAATGAACTAACAGGGTGATCAGAGCAGGAAGCAATACAACAGCAGCAATCATTTTCCACAATATTTTCCGGTGCCATTTATGAATTTTCATTCCTTTATAGAACCATTTCAATTTCAATTTCATTCGGGTGTCCCTCCTTAATTGCAGGTCATTTTCAAACAATTTCCACGCTGCAGTCTTTATTTGTCTGACTTTTTTTTTTACTAGGGTTTGGATCCGCGACCTTATGCCATCTTTTTCAAACAATTTACTCTGCAACTTGTGAGCAGCTTGAAGCAGGGTTTTTCTTTTATCTTAAATTTTCATTTTAGATTTTCTTATTTTCTTCTACTTCTTTGGGCGCTGATTCCTCGACCCGCTCCGGTTCAGGCTATTACCGTCTAGTTCTAAGCGGCAAATCGTCTTTCCTCCGGGCAGCCAATTTCCCACTAAGAACTAGATCGGATAAAGCCTTCCTTACACGGGTGCCCCTCGGGCGCATTTCTTTGTTTAAGGCTTTTCTTTACTGGCTGTGCTTCCACTGTCCTATCATAAGTCAAGGTACGGGTAGTATTTTTCAAAAAGCGAAAAATCTCCACCCTTTTCCCCTTGACTTAAGATTTTTTTGCGGTGGTTATTTTCTGCCGAAAACGGGGAGCAAATGCAGGATCTACTTTCCCGGTTTCGCCCATATCATTGTACCGCAAAAAACCGGGCAGTTAGGCTTTCTCTGGCACTTCTTCTTTACGGTGGCTCTGCCCCCTGTACCCCCGACCTCTCCAGAGAGCATATGGGCGCCCGCCGCTTTTTTCAACTCTCTTTATCTTATTCTTTTATATCCCTTAGATAACATTCCATGTGTCCCAAAGTCACACCTAACTCTTTTTTATAATACTGATAAACCTCTGGTACTTCTCTTAGAACAAAGCCATGAATGCAGAATACCCCGTTTTCACTAAATTTGCCTTTTCTCACTTCCTCTAACAAGAAATCATCAAAAAACTTCAATGTTTCTAATCCCATATCAAAAGAAAACGCTGATTCTTCTTTTTCTAATTGTTTTCGAAAATGACTGATGAAAATCCTCATTAACCGGATACTCTTATCCCTATTTTCAGCTTCTATTTTCTTCCTTTTTCTGTTACAATAAAAATAACTAATCATAAATATATTTAATAAAACACTCAATGTGATAACTAACACTTCAACACCTCACTTTAAGAAGACCAAATGGACAAATTTTATTCTAATATGATAAAACATATAAATCATAAGATTCACAAATGCTTTCATTTAAAAAAAGCACAAGAAAAGTTGCACAACTATATTAATTTTGTAAATTCTATTTTAGATAACTCTTCATTATCAGAACATCAAAAAAAATCAGTTATCATAAAAATCTTAAAAGTTCTCTGCCTAAATATTCAAAACAACCGAGTTGAACAATTACTTCCTAATCTAATAACAAAAGAAACTCTGTCTTCTTTCCCCTTGTTTCCACTGTACTTTAAATGTCCAAATTGTTATTTTCGTACAGATTATAACACTGAAAATATAGAAGAACTCAAATGCTTCATTAACTTAAACGCTGTTCCGGTGATTGCATCTTTATGGAATCCTGACAGAATGCTCAATGCTTTTGCTACTATTGGAAAATTTGCCAACAACCCATTCAAATATGACCCATCAAATCATTTTAGTAATTTATTCATTTATCCTATTGGGTTATGTCAAATAACAAATGGTCTTCATTCCGCCACAACCGGTATATACGATACATCTGCTTCCGTACAATTACATAGTTCTATTGATATTTCTTCTTCTTACAAAGAAATAACCTTTGATGGCATTGATTTTATTCATCAAAAATGTCAAAAAAGCATTTACACCCCCAAACATAATGACATTGGAATTATCTATGAAATCGGTAGATTATTAATTGACAAAAATATTGCAATTTTACCAACTGACTACGCTAACTTAAATTAAAAATAATAGTTACCCCTTTCATCTGGTATGTATCTGCCTGCATTACCGGTTACGCTTCCCTGGGTACTCCGAAACCTCGTATATTCATGATTACGGATTCCCTTTTTCAGACAATCATCAACAGCCTGTTTTACATGGGCATATACATTACCGCCCAGCCATTGGTGCCAGTTGGTATCTATACTGTAACAGAACTGCCCAGGTGCCTTGATCTGTTCCAATGCATTGCTCCCACAGGAACCCCAGGCTTCGGACTCCACACGGTTCATAACCGTAGAAATAACCGCAAGTGCACCTTCATAACTTCCATTATCCTCCTGCTGTATGACTGCATAAATCAGTTCCATTTCTGCCTGGGTGTAAGCAGTCTGATCCTCTCCATAGTCACCCGTTCCGCTATTCGATCCGCTGTCACTATTGCCAGGATAAGCAGGAGTAAAATAACCAATGATAAATGGAGATCCGATTGGATAAAAGTTACACTTGACCGCATCCCCGCTGTTTCCTTCTACCGTTGATACCGTAACCCCGTCCGAATCCGTAACAATTCCGATATGGTCTAAATCCGCTCCGGTACTGCCGCCCCATTGGAATAAAATCAAATCTCCTTTCTTTGGAATATAAGATCCGCCATGTGCCATCCCATCTTTCCATTGATCCCTTGCCTTTGCAAAAGTCCTGAAATCATTACACCATGCGGATTTTGGTATAATCCCGCTTTCAATGTATCCATTTTCATTTGCACACCAGGATACATATGCCGCACACCAGGATACCCGGCTGGGAAACCCGGCATATGACCAGAATTTCTGTCCACCATTGTTTTGTTCGCCCAGCTGGCTCATAGCCGTTTCCACGATTGCCTGGCTTCCATGACCTCCGCCGCCACTTCCTCCCCCGCCGGATCCGCTTCCACCTCCTGTAATGACTCCCATAAAAAACAGTCCGCCGAATATTTGCAGTACAAAAACAATTGCTAATACAACTGCTATTTTTATCCCTTTCATTTTTCATCTCCTTTCACGGACTGTCTAAAAATAAGCAATAAAAAAACTATCTGCTGGTTTGCGATAGTTCTGCATTCTGTTACTTATTCTTTTTGGAATCCCATGTTCTCCTGGGACGGCTTCCTTTGCTCCGCCTGTAAATATTCGGCTTTTCGCTTAACACACTGCCCGTTTTTCTTCTCACATAGGGTTTGCTGGTTTCTTTTTCATCTGTCTGCGTATTCCGGGAATCGGCGGGTTGATTCCTTCTTCCCACATAGCTGCCCTGGCTGCTCTTGCTGTTCTGTTCACCCTGGGATTTTGATTCGCTCTGCACCTTTGTATTTCTTTTTGTTAATGTTCTATCCATATTCTGTCCTTTCTGCCACTTGCTTTTCTGAACATACGGAACCTTTTCCCGGTCTGCCGTTTTATACTGTCCCTGACTCATTTGTAACCTGGACTTTCTTCTAACATAGCTTGCCTGGCTTGATGGATCATTTCTATGCCGCATTCCCTTTTCAGAAATTTCAGGTCTGCTTCCATCCTTTCGGTATCTTGCTAAATTGCCTTTCGATACATGTCTATTCATTCTGCTTGTTGGTACGGCTGCTTTATACCAGATATTTCCAACCTGTTTTTTACTTGCAGGCATCTGCCTTCTTCTTGGACGTTTCGCCAGACTGTTTTTGTTTCCTTCAGCCAGCTTGCCTGCATCCGGTGCACAAGTTCCATAGATCACCTTATCCGGCAGCCCCAGCTGTCTCCCTCCACTCAATTTCGACGCCTTATTTGCAGTTGTTCCAATTCGTTTCGTCAGATCTGACTGCGCATATTGCGGCTGTTTTGCTGTTTTTGTTCTCCTTGGAAGCGGATTTCTTTTTCCTCCCATCATCATGCCGAGAGCCTTAAATCCACGGTTTGCCATAAACAGGGAACCAAGGGTACTGCGAAGACCTCCTTTTCCTCCGGCTGGCTTTCCGCCTTCCATAAAGAGACCATATATCTTTTTCCGGAATAAAAAGACTGCAACATAGACAATCGCCTGTAACACGGCACCATATACATATCCCTCTGCACCGGTTAATTTATAAATGGCTGCGGAAAATCCATACATCAAACACAGCAGCATTGCCAGACCGATCCGCATGCACAATTCATACACTAATTTTGCCCCCAGCTGAATTGCCATTCCTGACTTATTTGGCAGTAATGATAAAATCAAAATAAATGGAGATACGCACGCATACAGTACAAACAAAAATTGGTGGTAAATATTAATACAGACCAGCATCAGGATCACAACTGCCAGAACTGCACCGGACAAGATAAGGGGCAACATATTGGACACCCTGAGATCCAGACCATACCATCCATTCATCATTTTGTTGCCATGCTCTTCTACTTCTTTTTTTACCAGTTCTTCCCGTTCTTCACTTCCACTTTCCAAAGAAAGAATCTCCCCAGCCTTTTCAGCCGAAACCGAGGTGTCATTATATTGCAGCAATAAATAGGGCTGGTAAACGGTGATATCAAAAAATCCTTCCCGGATTGCAGCCGCCGGATCATCTTTCATGCCCATTGCATGTGTCCCGGCTTTTACAACCACCGTCTGAATGGAATTGGCAATGTCATTTGCCCCCCTTATAAACGTATCTGCCTTTGCAAAAAACCCCAACGACACTACCACCAGCAGACCAAACATTGCCAGACCGCCGATTGTCCGCCCGGATTCTTTTTTTATAATCTGGAAACCATAATAAAGTCCGGTCAGGATCACCACCGTTGCCAGCAATTGAGAAAACAAGCCATTATCCAAAAAGCTGCCATTAAAACCGGCTATGCCCTGGATAAACTGCACGGTTACTTCCATAAGCGGGTTAATGACATCCGTAGAATAAACCGCCTGTACAAAATACCCGATGATATGGAACCCTTTAAATATGGCAGCATACACACAGCCGATCAGCCAGGCAAGGAGTGAATAACTTCCATCATCCATTGCCTTTCCCCAGTTCCACGGCATCCAGTTTCCGCTGGTATCTACATAACTGTCCAGCTTATAATTTTCTATCGGATACTTGTTATATAAATAGGTGCCCCCGGTATCTTCCCCGATCAAACCTTTTGCGGATACTGCCAGATCAAGAAGAAAAATACCCAGCAGACAAAGGGTAATCATGAATAATACGAGTCCTATTTTTTTCTTTTTGGACATCAACTCACCTCCACTTTTGGCGCGGGCGGGCTGGTATCCCATGCATCATATAATTCCTGGAATACCACGTCAACAGCCAGAATTCCAATACGCCCCCAGATATCCTGCATCAGGCAGTGTCCATTTGGAAGATTTTTTAAAACTTCTACAATCTCATCTGTCTTTTCCAGATCAAAGAAGTTTAATACCTCTGCAACTTCTTCTTCGTTTTTACACCGGTATGCAAACTTTATTCCGATATTATCCTTGATTGTCTGGCTTAACACGCCTACATTCTGGCTTACATAACAAATACCGCCATTTAGCGCCCTTCCCTCACGGGTCAACTTATCGGAGATCTGCATTCCCTGGCTGCTGGCTAATGTCGCCCAAGCTTCCTCACTCACAAAGAGTTTCAAAATGGAACGGTCACTGTGGATAAATTTATCTGCAAATGCCGTGATTGGAGTCAACAATGCAATGGAAAGTACATTTGCTATCGTATAATCTTTTGCCTGTAATTCTTTCGACGGCAGTGAAAGGTTCTGGATCTGCAGAATATTAATTGCGGATTCCAGATTAATTGTTTTTACCGGTCTGCCATCTCCAAACAGCAGTACTGCAAAAGAAATTTCATAAAATGCGTCAATATCCTCCCCTACTTCCACATAAGTACCGTCTTCACTATTTAAAAGATAATCCCGGACTGCTGTCAAGCTTGCTGCTTTTTGCGCACCTACCTCTTTTACTGCTTTTGCAATAATTTTAAACCGTGAATCTCGATTGTGAATCCCTAACAAAATGGTCAGGACTGATATTGCTAATGCTTCTGCTTCTTTACCTTCCATTACATACCACGGATCCAGCAGCCCCCGGTACTCCTCATCTGCATACAAGGTAACGATATTTAATTCATCTCCTAATTCTGGAAGATCTTCTATCCAGTTGGTGCGTTCTCCTTTTGGATCTAAGGTCAATACCCGCGCCCCACCTAATGCTGCATTGTAACAGATATCATTCGTCCCCATTGATTTCCCTCCGCCTGTAGCACCGGAAACCGACATCGACAGGGAGTTTGTCACTGTGCCCCGGATTCCTCTGGCTGCCAGTCCAAGGTTTACAAATACAGGCTGGTTATTGATCCCTGTTGTTCCTAAATAAAAGCCGTATGGATCTCCTAATTTCTTCGTCGCACCAAACATCCCGCTTGCTAAAAAGTTCGGTTCTGCTACATGCACATAGTCTGTTATTTTTAACTCTGCTCCTGGCAGAAACTCATTGAAAAGGAATAACTGGTCTCCATGCGGCTGTTCCAGGACAATTTCAAACATGCTTTTATACTCTTCTTTCACAACGGCTGCCCTGGAACGCATTTCTTCTTCCGTATCCCCATAAATACACAACACAATCGACACATTAAAAAGGGGCTTTTTACTCTTTTTCAAGTCATATTCCAGTTCATGCAGCCCTTCTTCCCCTTCGATGATCTCCTGCGGTGCTGACTCCCCGCTTTCTTCTGCAAACCGGATCTCTGCTTCCAGTCCTTCTTTCTTTCCCCTTACAGTGGCTCTGCTGGATTCATTGTCACTTACCCTGGCACGGATGGACAGATCCACTGGAAAATCAAATTCCTGGACATAATAGATAAATTCATTCCCCACGGCTTCCGATTCATAAGCAAGATCAGAAACACAAAGAAAAGTCATATAAATGGTTTTTCCATTGTTTTTAAGCCTTATATAATCCATCGGATCATCTTCCAACAACCCTTCCGACAGACGTTTTACTTCTGTTTTTTCTACATACCGCTTCCCCTCCCGGATCTGGAAATGGATCTTCTTATGATCCGGAGAAATCTTTTTGATTCCACGGGTAAAATTACGTTCAATTAAAAACTGGGTTTCTTTTTCCGTTACACGTACTGCTTCCATGTTCCGGGACAGTCTCTGGTATACCTGGCGTTCTGATCTTTCGTACTGTTTGATCTCCGCTTCCGTAACCATATACATGTCTCCTGCCTGGTACAGCCTTTTCTTAAATTCACGGGCGATTTCCTGCAACCGTTCCTTTAAGCGTTCTGACTCACAGGACATTAATTTCACACCCAGGTAAAATTTAAAGTCCCTGGATGTGCTGCATCTCTCCTTTAAAACTGCGGTAACCTGTCTGTTATGTGCAATTCCTATTTCACGCAAAGGTCCAGTAATCTGTTTTTCATACTCCCGGCTGATTTTCTCAATATCCTGTTCCACCGGGACAACCAGCATATGGAATTCCACTTTAATGCCCGTAAACGCAACGGACTGGCTCAGCATCTTCTGGATCTTCTTTTCCTCGGATAAGAAATCATAATAAAATCCTGGAATTTCATAATATGCCCAGACATTCTGGTCACCAAAAGCCAAATTTCCACTGTAATAATTTACCGGCATCTGATAACGCATATTATTCCTCCTTTTCCTGTTTTTCTTGTTGTTCTGGTTTTTCTAGTTCTAAATGATTCCGGATGACCCGTACCATTGTCCCATCATAAACAGATTTCTCTGGTTTTTTTATTGCTTCATAACGGCAAATCCGGTGCGGGTACAAATAAAACCGTAGAACTGACCGTACATAGCGGTCTGGACGTTTCCCATCATATTTTACTCTGGTCATAAAAGTGGAAAACCCATACGGCAGCGCAACATATTTCACCAGTAAATAACTTCCTCCGTTTTGCCCAAAGATGCTTAACAAAAGAAATACAGCCGCCAATCCGACAGCAAAAAATGCAATCTGTGTATACAAAGGTGAACCTGGCACTTTCCAGCCTTCCACCCGATACAGTCTTTTTCCTACATGCCATAAACCATCATAGGAGCGTACAATCATGCTGCCATCCCTCCCCATGCCATCCTTGCAAAAAGATACGGGTGATTAATGATCTGTGCCGCTGTACCACCCATTCCGAATATTTGCTTCATGGTCTTGACAATTAAGGTGACAACTCCATCCGGTTCAATAATAAATAGTAAACAAACTCCAAGCACAACAATCGAACCAATCAGCTTGCCAGTTTCTTTTTTAAACCAAGACACGATTCCAAAAATAATTACAATGACTGCCGCAACCGAAGCCGCTTCCGTAGAAACCATACTCTGCAAATTTGCTCCAATACCCATTTACTTTATTCCTCCATTTCCATAATTAATTTCTGACACTACATAGCGATCCTGCTCCCGTACCAGAGTGACAGATGTCTGCATCAATATTTCTGCCTTTGTTGATACATCCTGCATCCAGACATCTGTAAACACCTGGTATCCTTCTTTTTCCTGGTATATTGCTACATTGTCAAGCCGGATAAACTCATATATGCCTTTCAGGCTCTCTACTTCCGACTTCGTATAATACCGCAGTTCTTCCGTTGTTCCGGTTGCCATAAATTTAAAGAAAGTTTCCAGAAAGCTGTAAATTTCTTTACTGGATGTTTCATCCGTTACCATCGTAGATGCATCCGGCTGGTCTGCCTTTAGGGCATATTCCATAACAGGAGGTGCCGGAATCAGATACGGAAGTGACCTTAATTTAAA
>NZ_JNGB01000117.1:0-29353 GCF_001029355.1 Robinsoniella sp. RHS | reverse complement strand
TCGGTAACACACATCCCGATGGTAACCGAAACCCGCACCTTGCTTTGCCCTGAAACCACCAGATTCTGTACCATCGCAGCGATCTTAGGCCCCAGTATAGTTGCTCTTCCTTTTGTACAGCCTTTTAAAAAAAGCATGAATTCATCGCCGCCCAAACGGATCAGTATATCATCTTCCTTTGTTTCAGACTTAAGGATCACCGCCACTTCCTGCAAAATAGCGTCTGCAAATACGCTGCCTTCTTCATCATTTACCTTCTGGAAATCATCCATATCCAGGAGCATTAGCCCGCAGATTTCATCCGGGCTTTTCTGCTCCATGTACTCCCGCGCCAGGCGGATACCCGCTTCCTTTGTATACAAACCAGTCAGCCCGTCCCTGTATTTCGCCTCCTCCAGCGCGAATTCCTTTTCTTTCTCTGACTGGATGTTGCGCATTTTACCGATCATTTTAACCATATTTCCTTCATCATCATAGATCGTTGTGCCGGATATCCGGGACCACACAGTATGGGAACTGCCCACATGAGGTGCCAATTTAATATCTATTTCTTTCCCTGCCCTGCCCAGCATAAAATCCCGTAAATATGCCGCATCCTTTTCCCCGGCTAAAGAGTACAGCTCCTTTTTGAGAAAATCAGGTACGATTTCTTCTGTATCATTTTTTCCCTTTGTCTCAGACAGGGTACCATAAGACCGATACTGGTCCTCGCGGACATCATATTCAAAAATAACTGCCGGGGAACTCTCAATGGCAATGCGAAACCTCTGGTGTTCTTCTTCCAATTCCAGTTCCAGTTTCTTCTTTTCCGTTATATCCACCATAACGCGCTGAATGATATTTCCGCCGCTACTAGACATCATCAGCTCTGTCGTTCCATATACCCAAAGAATATCAGACGAGGGTCCCAGAATCCTGTATTCAAATTGAAAGCGGTCACCCGGGTTTTTTAATTTATTGATCTTATCAATGATAACCTGGCGATCCTCTTCATAAATTCTGTTATAAAATTCATTCACACCCAGTTTATAGCACTCATCTTCTGACTCATACCCCAGAATCCGAAGTGCTTCGTGATTCAGTGTCAAAGCAGAGAACTCCCCGTCCTCCAATTGGTACCGTAGAATTCCGCACATCATAGAATCGTAAATGCTGTCTAAGAGTTCTTTCTGAGATGCCATTTTCTGATTTGCTTCTTCCATTTCCGTAACATCCAGATAAATGCTGTTGATAATAACTTCTCCATCTTCATTTCTGACCTTCTTACCACTGTCAATGATCCATTTCAAAGATCCGTCCCTGCAAGCTATCCTGTATTTAATGGCATAATCCATACTGCCATCCCGAAATGCCTCTTCACACTCTTTTAAAACCCTTGGGAGATCCTCCGGATACACAGCACCTACGGCGCTGCCTTTGGTCACTTCCATAAACTCATCCCTGGTATAGCCAAACATACTGCACAATTCATCGCTTAGATAGGCATATGTATACATATTATCATCGATACTGATTTTCAGCCCGCCCTGTATCGCATCCAGGATAACCTGTATCTGATGGTTTTTCTGCATATACTCATCATAAGTCTGCTTTTGTACCTGAACAGCCTTCTGAAATTCCAGCTCCTTTTTCTTCAGCTCTTCTTCAACCTCTTCCATTTTCTTTTCCAGGTAAGAGTATGCCTTACGTCCCTCATCATTTGGAAAAAGATCTCCCGCTTCCATTTTTTGATATGGGTTTGAATTATGAATATGAACACATTCAAAGGTGTCAGCTTTCCTTCGGAATATAAATGTAATACGCTGATGTTCTTCAATGCACAGACCAGTCTCTTCGTTGGCAGCAACCCAGAATAATCCACTGCATAAATACATCCCGGTTCCAAGTTCCGTCACTTCAAATTCTTCGTCCCATATATGACATGGCGGAATCTTTCCTTTAAACATCTGAAAATATTTTGCGGTCTCTTCCCCGGACTCCCGATGCTGTTCCTCCCCGGCTCCAATCCAGGTGATATCCGGAGCAAATACTGCTGTTACGGCATCTTCATCATTTTCAACATAATGCTTCTCCAAAATCCAATGGGCAAATTGTTTTACCTCTGTTTTTATATGATCATTCATAGTAATCCCTCTAAACATTACGCCATCCTTTTGGATGAACATATGTAGCCGCTTCATATTATACTTTAATCCCATTATAGATAAGAAACCGTCAAAATACAAGCAGCAAAAATTTCCCTTTTCACCACCTTTTAAAAATGCTATACTGAATGAAAATAAAAGCCCTTTTTAAGTGGGTTTTAAACTGAGGTGACATATGAATTTTTTATTGAAACCACTAGCTTTTCTTCTTATAATTTTCGGCGGGTACCTCTTAAAACGTTTTGGGTTTTTTAAAGAAACGGATTATCCCCTCATTACGAAAATTGTGCTGAACATTACACTCCCCGCTGCTGTTATTAACGGCTTCGGAGGCTTCCAGCGTGATACTTCCCTGTTTTTAATCATTGTACTGGGCTTTATGTGCAGTTTTCTGCCATTGCTCATCACTTTCCTCTTATCCAAAAGAATGTCTAAAGAACGCCGTGTATTTACGATGATCAACTCCTCCGGTTATAATATCGGCTGTTTTGCACTGCCGGTAGTCCAGAGTTTTTTCGGTCCTGCCGGAACTGTTGTAACCTGCCTGTTTGATACCGGGAACTCCATGATTATGACCGGGGGATCCTATGCCGTTACTTCCTCCCTGCTTCACACCAATCCGGGAGAAAAAACGAGCATTTCTTCTATAATAAAGAAACTTGCATCTTCCATTCCCTTTGATACCTATATGCTGATGCTTCTGCTGGCAATCTTCAATATCCGGATACCGGATGGGGTAATCACTTTTGTAAGTCCCTTTGCATCCGCTAACAGTTTCTTAGCCATGTTAATGCTTGGGCTGATGTTCAAACCGGTCCGCAATCCATTATACATAAAAGATACGATCCTTGTGGTGGCAGTAAGACTTTTATTTAGTACCTGCTTTTCCCTGTTTTTATACTGGTGCACCCCATTTTCTCTGGAAATCCGACAGATCCTGGCCGTTGTGGCATTTGCCCCCATCGGATCACTTGCTCCGGCATTTACGGAAAAATGTCATGGCGACGGGTCCCTCTCCAGCTTTGCAAATTCTATTTCTGTTATTGTGAGTCTGATTATTATGACCGGGATGGTGGTTGTGATGGGCATCACCGGGTAACCGCTTCTTTCATTTCCCGGACATATTGTGCAACAGCCGATACCGCGTTTTCTCCATGCTTTGCAACCAGTTTCACAATAGCGGAACCCACAATTGCGCCGTCTGACACTCTCGCCATTGCAGCTGCCTGTTCCGGCGTGGAGATACCAAATCCTACTGCACAAGGGACATCTGTCTCTTCTTTTACCATTTTTGTCATCTCGGCAATATTCGTCTTAATCTCGCTTCTGACTCCGGTAACCCCAAGAGAAGATACACAATACACAAAGCCTTTTGCTTCTTTTGCAATCATCCGAATCCGCTCATGAGAAGTGGGGGCTATGAGGGAAATAAGGTCTACATCATACTGTTCGCATACACCGGAAAGCTCCTCTTTCTCTTCATAAGGCAGATCCGGTACAATAATCCCATCCATTCCGCATTCTACACAGCGTTTCATAAATTTCTCTTTCCCATAAGTATAAATAGGATTTACATAAGTAAGGAATACCATAGGAACGGTAACCTTCTGTCTGGCACGAAAAATCATATCAAATAATTTGTCGGTGGTACAGCCAGCCTCCAGTGCCCGCTCATTTGCTTCCTGGATTACAATCCCTTCTGCAATGGGGTCTGAAAAAGGGATTCCGATTTCTATCAGATCTGCCCCTGCATCCTGCATGGCATACAATAACTGTTCTGTTACATCTAATGTGGGATCTCCTCCCGTAACGAAAGGAATAAATGCTTTTCCATTTTCAAATGCTTTTCTAATATTACTCATAGATATTCACTCCTCTGTATCTTGCGATCGCCGCAACGTCTTTATCTCCGCGTCCTGAAATGTTAATTACAATAATTTTATCTTTATCCATGGCAGGCGCCAGTTTTCTGGCATATGCGACTGCATGGGCGCTTTCAATTGCCGGAATAATCCCTTCTTTTCTGGAAAGATATTCAAATGCCTCCACTGCCTCGGTATCCGTAACAGGTACATACTGTGCTCTCTTAATTTCAGCAAGATGGGCATGTTCCGGTCCTATTCCCGGATAATCCAGACCTGCTGAAATAGAATATACCGGAGCAATCTGACCATACTCATCCTGGCAGAAGAGGGATTTCATTCCATGGAATACGCCTTCGCTTCCCCTGGCAATGGTAGCTGCATGTTTTTCCGTATCTACGCCCAGTCCTGCTGCCTCGCATCCGATCAACTGCACTTGGGTATCCTCTATAAACTCATAAAATGCACCCATTGCATTGCTTCCGCCGCCTACACAGGCAATTACGGCATCCGGAAGTCTTCCTTCTGCTAATTGTATCTGTTCTTTGATTTCCTTGCTGATAATTCTCTGGAAATCACGCACGATGGTAGGAAATGGATGTGGTCCCATAACAGAACCTAAAACATAGAGCGTGTCATCGCAGCGGCTCGTCCACTCTCTCATTGTTTCATTGACGGCGTCCTTAAGCGTCTGAGTTCCGCTGGTAACAGAATGAACCTTGGCGCCTAACAGCTCCATACGGAATACATTCAGCGCCTGACGGTCTGTATCTTCTTTTCCCATGAAAATCTCGCATTCCATGCCCATTAAAGCCGCCGCTGTTGCCGTTGCCACACCATGCTGCCCCGCTCCTGTCTCTGCAATAACACGGGTCTTTCCCATTTTCTTAGCCAGCAGCACCTGCCCCAGTACATTATTAATCTTATGGGAACCGGTATGATTCAGATCCTCTCTTTTTAAGTAAATCTTAGCGCCTCCCAGATCCTCTGTCATCTTCTCTGCATAATATAACAGTGATGGCCTTCCGGCATAATTTCTATATAAATCATCCAATTCTGCAATAAATTCCGGATCCTTGCTGTATTTATCATATGCTGCTTCTAATTCATATACTGCATTCATCAGTGTTTCCGGAATATACTGTCCGCCATATTCCCCAAATCTTCCTTTGCTCATAATTCTACCTCTTTTCTGATTACTCTTATTTGATTTCACTCCTGCGGCTGCCTTGCCGGTTATACTTATTTCAGACCTCTGACACGTAAGATAAATTCTGCGATCTTCTGTCTGTCCTTTATCCCAGCCGTTTCAACTGCACTGCTGACATCTACGGCATATGGTGCACACTTTTTGCATTCCGAGATAGAAGCCGCTGCATTATCTGCTGTCAGTCCGCCCGCCAGGAAAAATGGTTTCTTAAGCTGTGGAATCAGGGAACGGTCAAATACCTGCCCGCTTCCTCCGTACTGTCCCTTCGTATAAGTATCCAGAAGCAGATAATCACAGGGCAGCTCTTCTGCATTCCTGATCTGCTCACCACTCTGCACCCGAACTGCCTTAATCACAGGACAGGAAATACGATTTTTCAATTCTTGAATATACACCTGGGTTTCATCCCCATGCAGCTGTACCAGATCAATAATTCCCATTTCACATAGCTGTACGATTTTCTGCTGTTCCTCATTTACAAACACGCCGACTGCTTTGATTGACGGAAGAAGCAATTTTTTCAGCTCCCCAGCCTGCACCGCCGTTACCTGCCTGCTGCTCTTTGCAAATACGAAACCGATATAATCCGGAACCAGGTCATTTACCATACCGATATCTTCCTGCCTCTTCAATCCGCAAATCTTAATTTTAGTCATACTTCACCGCCTTTATCCGACCATTTTCCCACCTTTGCACTACCATTTCAACCAACTTATTTTCCATTTCTCAGAGAGTATCCGGAACCCGCCTTAGAACGTGTTAAAATTGCTTTCTGACAGCTGTGCATTACACTTAGCAGGATTGAATTTTCATCCACGCTTTAAGGAATCCAGCATCTGTTTTTTATTGCTGCTTCGCATTAACGTCTCTCCAATCAAAACCCCATTTACCTTTGCTTCACGCAAAACCCGGATATCCTCCGCCGTCTTTATTCCACTCTCTGCAATAAAGATCACATCCGCCGGTGCCAAAGCACGGAGTCTGGTGCTGTTATGGATATCCACAGTGAAATCTTTCAGATTACGGTTATTAACCCCGATGATCCTGGCACCTGCTCTTAATGCACTCTGCATCTCGCTTTCATCATGGGTTTCCACCAAGGCGGATAGGCCCAGTTTATCGCAGATTCCGATATATTCTTTTAGTATCTCCGTATCCAGCAGTGCACATATTAAAAGTACCATGCCTGCTCCAAGCACTTTTGCTTCATAAATCTGATAGGGATCTATGGTAAAATCCTTACGCAGTACCGGTATGGAAACTTCTTTTGCTATTTCTTCTAAATATTGATCACTGCCCTGAAAATATGTTGGTTCAGTCAGGCAGGAAATCACAGATGCCCCCGCCTCCTCATATTCTTTCGCAATGGACAGATATGGAAATTCTTTTGCAATTAATCCCTTAGAAGGAGAAGCTTTCTTCACTTCACATATAAAGTGGATTCCTTCCCTTTTCAACTCCTGCTCAACCGGGAAACCGGTCTTCGCGTTCATGCTAAGCGCTCTGTCCATCATTTCTTCCATTGAAACTCTTTCTTTCGCCCCTGCCACCCGCAGCCTAGTATCTGCAGCAATCTCATCTAATATCATTCTGGCACCTCACATTTCCTTTGTAGTCTTAATAAATTCTGCCATTTTCGCATATGCCTTACCACTGTCAATGAGGTCTGCCGCCATTTTAATTCCATCCGCCAGGGTAATATCATCAATTCCAAGATAAAGACTCATTCCGGCATTCATTAAAATGACATCCCTTTTTGCCCCGCGTTCTTTACCGGATAAGATATCTTCTGTAATCTTAGCATTTTCTTTGGGATCTCCGCCTACCAGATCGGAAAGCTCACACCGGTTCAGTCCAAACTGTTCCGGAGCAATTGAATAAGAAGTAATTTCTCCAAAACGGATCTCATAAACCACAGTTTCTCCGGTAAGTGTAATCTCATCCAAGCCATCATTTCCGCATACCACTACGCCCCTTGTAACTCCCAGATTGGAAAGCACCTGCGCCAGCGGTTCCGCCAGTTTTCTGTCATAAACGCCAAGAAGCTGCATTGTCGCCGCTGCCGGGTTTGAAAGCGGACCCAATATATTAAATACCGTTCTGGCTCCTAATTCCTTACGTACCGGCGCTGCATACTTCATGGATGAATGGTATACCTGGGCAAACATGAAACACATTCCTGTTTTTTTCAGTATCTCTTCATTCTGCTCTACGCTCAGCGAAACATTTGCTCCCAGATTTTCTAATACATCCGCTGCACCGCATTTACTGGAGACACTGCGGTTTCCGTGTTTTGCAACCGGAACCCCGCCTGCCGCAACTACAAAAGAAGCTGTTGTAGAAATATTAAATGTTCCGACTTCATCTCCGCCGGTTCCAACAATATCGATTACTTCTCTTTCCGGTTTTAATTTTATGCCCTTTTCACGCATAACCGTAGCAAATGCAGTGATTTCCTCTATTGTCTCCCCCTGCATACGCAATGCAGTCAGAAATCCCCCCATCTGTGCCTGGGTTGCGGTTCCATCCATCATTTCTTCCATAACTGCCTTAGATTCGTCATATGTCAGGTTGTTACCATTCATCACTTTATTAATTGCTTCTTTAATCATGCTAATTACCTCCTGCTTTCTATTTATTATCGAAATTTTACTGCATTCTGGGCAAATATGCTGCAAAGTGGGGCGTGCAGATGGCGGGAATGAATTTTCAAACACGCTCTGATCTATGAATGCCCCATATGCATATTTTTTTACCCCTGGGTATCATATCTGAAAATTATTTTAACAATGTAATGCTCTATCCCATTGCATGATTGTCTGTTATGATAACTTCAGAAAATTTTCCAATATCACCTTCCCCTGGGGGGTTAATATGGATTCCGGGTGAAACTGTACACCAAAAACGGAATTTTCTCTATGCTGTACCGCCATAATTTCGCCCATTTCATCCACCGCTGTAACGAATAGAGAATCCGGTATGGTTTCTTCTTTTGCTACCAGAGAATGATACCTTGCCACATCTATTTTTTCAGGAAGTCCTTCAAACAACGGGCACTCTGAATCAATCTTAATCGTACTTTTTTTCCCATGCATCAACTCTTTTGCATGACCGATCTTTGCTCCGTACACTTCACAGATCCCCTGATGTCCAAGGCATACACCCAGAATGGGCATTTTACCCTGCAATTTTTCCACAACTTCCTCGCATACGCCTGCATCCTTGGGATATCCCGGTCCCGGCGATAAGATAATATGCGAAGGATTTAAATTGCGGATCTCATCAATACTCATTTCATCATTTCGGATCACTTTAATATCCGGGCAGATGCTGCCCGCCATCTGTACTAAGTTATAAGAAAAGCTATCATAATTATCAATCAATAATATCATTATTCCAGGACCTCCTTTGCATTCATAATGGCGTTCATAACTGCTGCCGCTTTATTAGCCGATTCCTCATATTCTTTCTCAGGAACGCTGTCAGCCACAATTCCGCCTCCTGCTTCCACATATACTTTGCCGTCTTTCTTTACCGCCATACGAATGGCGATACAGGTATCCAGGTTACCGGTAAAGTCCAGATATCCCAGCGCCCCTCCGTAAATACCTCTTTGTTCACTCTCCAGCTCATTGATAATCTGGCAGGCACGGATCTTCGGTGCACCTGACAGGGTGCCGGCCGGAAGGACTGCTTCAATGGCATTTAATCCGTCATATTCTTCCCTAATATTTCCTTCTACCTGAGAACAGATATGCATGATCTTGGAATATTTATGAATCATCTGATACTCTGTTACTTCCACTGTATCAAACTTCGATATCCTTCCCAGATCATTTCTACCAAGATCTACCAGCATGTTGTGCTCGGAAAGTTCTTTTTCATCTGCCAGAAGTTCCTGTTCCAGTTTTTCATCCTCTTCCTGATTTATCCCCCTGGGCCTTGAACCGGCAACCGGGAAAGTAGTCAGCCTGCCATTTTGCAGACGCACCAGGGTCTCCGGTGATGTACTAATTATTTCTTCCTCATTGATATTCATATACACCATATAAGGAGAAGGGTTGGTAGTCCGGAGCACCCGGTACGGATTGATCAGATTCCCTTCATAAGGACTTGTAAACTGTCTGGCAATAACTGCCTGGAATATATCCCCGTCTACGATATACTCTTTCGTCTTTTCAATAATCTCACAATAGGCTTCCTTGCTTACATTACAGGTAAATTCAACTTTCTGCTGAATCTTCTGATCCTCCAGAATCGGTGCATTTCGTATAATATTGGTGATACTCTCTATCTCAGCCATAGCTTTGCCATAATTCTCCATCACCTTGTCTGTTTTCATATTTACTACAATGCAGATCTTTTGTTTTAAATGGTCATAAGCAATTACCTTATCAAACAACATCAGGTCATAATCATTAAAATTACCTTTATTGATATTTAATGTGGGTTCCGCATATCCAATCATAGAATATGCAAAGTATCCAACAAACCCACCCGCAAATGGCGGCAGCCCTTCCAGATTCGGAGCCTTGTAATCTTTCATTATGGAGCGTATTACCTCAAGGGGCTTTTTCGTACTAATTTTTTCCATAACCCCATCCCGCGTGATGGTAACCTCATCATTTTTACAGAAAACCCGCATCACAGGATTAAATCCCAAAAAGGAATATCGTCCCCATTTCTCGCCGCCTTCTATACTTTCTAACAGATAGTAACATTTGCTGATATTTGCAAGTTTCCGAAGTAAGGTGATCGGTGTTATAACATCCGCATATATTTCCTTACAAACCGGGATCACATCATAATCCCCTGCTAATTCTAAAATTTTGTCACAGCTTGGCTGCATCATGGTCACTTCCTCCTTTTTTGTCTTCATTCCCGTTACATATTGCAGACCTGCCTGCAATACTGCCACTGCATTTTAGCTATAAAAAAAGACCTCTGCCCCCTATATCCAAGGGACAAAAGCCTGTAGCTTCTGCGGTACCACCCAAGTTGCTGATCACTCAGCCACTCTTTTTATGTACGATCATACATACCTCGTTGATAACGGATAAGGCTCCCGTCAGCGTCTACTCTCACCTCTTCCACTCTGCATTATTTACAGGGTTTCCGTTAACTGCTGTGATTTTGAGCTGCCCTCGCAAGTCCATTCAATAAAATCTTTATTACCGCCTTCACACCACCGGCAGCTCTCTGGGAATAACGAATCTTATTTACTACTCTTGTTCATCGGTTTTGGTTCAATACTTTAATTTAGTACAGTATATGCTTTTCTTTTTTATTTGTCAACTAAAAATTATGTTTTTCTCAGATTGAATGTAGATTTTTTACATTTCTATGATAAAAATTTAATTAGCCTTAAGATTATCAATAATCAGAATCAAGCGGATATCTGTCACAGGGTACTTGATTTTTTCAAGTATCCTTTTGCATTTCATTATACTTTTTTATATTAGGTGACCTCCATCTGATTGCTGATAGACGATCTTCTCCCTATATGTTACACTTAAATTATAGGTATCTAAACAATAAAAGTGGTATTGCAAATAATTTTTGTATAAAACCTGGCATATGCCACTACAATTTTTTTCAGGAGGCAACATGCAAGGTACTTCTAAAAACACTTTGCTCCTAATAAATATAAATCAGAAATGCTGCTGTGGCCGGAGAAATCAACCTCCGGCTTTTTTAATGGAAAATTTTGTAAATAAATAATATATTATCATTCAATATTATATGGTATAGGATTGGATTTTTAATGTATAAGTACAGCAGCTGCATGATAAAATAAATCCATAAAAACCAAAAGGAGGATAAGAAATGAGAGGAAAAAAATTTTTAGCGGCAGTACTGGGTATTTCGATGCTGGTCTCCATGTGTTCAGGATGCGGTGAAAATGAGAGTGCCAAAACTACAGGTAACAGTGAGAAAACAACCAATAAAGAATCAGCAAAGACGGATTCTCCCAGCGAAGAAACCGCAAAGGCGGATTCCACCAATGGAGAAACTCCAGTCGCAGGTGCGTTACCTTATGAAGGAGTGACCATAACCTTTGCAAAAGATACAGACTCCTCTTCGGAAGGTGTAGAAGCTGTGATTGCCCTGGCAAAGGAAAAACTGGGGTTGAATGTGGAACTGGAACTGATTCCCGGCGGTGCAGAAGGGGACAATCTAATCCGAACCAGACTGGCATCCGGCGATATGCCAGACCTGCAGTCCTATAATTCCGGCTCGCTATTCTACGCACTAAATCCGGAAGAATATTTTATGGATCTGACGGGAGAACCTTTTATCGATACACTGGATGAAAACTTTGTAAAATCTACTTCCGTAAATGGGAAACCCTATGGAATTCCCCTGTTTGCTTCTCAGGCAGGCGCTATCGTATACTACAAGCCTATCTATGAGGAACTGAACCTGGAGATTCCAAAGACCTGGGATGAATTTCTTAAAAACTGTGAGAAGATCAAACAGTCAGGAAAGGTGGCTATGATTGGAACCTGCGCTGATTCCTGGACCGCACAGCTTATCTTCTTTGGAGATAACTACAATGCACTGAAGAAAGTTCCTGATTTCCCGGAAAAGTTCGACGCGGGAGAGATGAAATTTGCAACCACCCCTGCAATGGTAGAAAGCTTTGATAAATATGCGGATCTGATCGGCTATTATAACGAAGATTATCTTGCAGCAACCTATAATGACGGATGCGACATGATCGCAACCGGACAGGGTGCACATTGGCCGGCACTTACACAGGTATTAGGAAATATAGCAAATCTGTATCCTGACGCTATTGATGATATTGGTGTCTTTGGTATTCCCGGAGATGATCCTAACGATGTGGGACTTACACTCTGGATGCCTAATGGAGTCTATGCAAATAAGAATACCGAACATCCCGAAGCGGTAAAAGCATTTATGGAACTCTATGTATCCAAAGACGGACTGGATGCCTATTGCGGTAAAGAACTGCCCAATGGACCTGTGGTAGTAAAGGACTATGTAATGCCGGATAATACATATCCAGCAGTTAAGGATGACATGATGGCTTATCTCAATGCCGGAAAGACAAGCCCTGTTCTTGATAATCTGGTGAAAGTAAAAGGTCTGGAATGTCCGACAATCTGCGTAGAGTGTACCACAGGAGAACTAACCGGTGAAGAAGCAGCAGCCGCTTATGACGAAGATTGTAAGAAACAGGCGATTCAAATGGGTTTAGACTGGTAAAACTGTGAACTGTATCGACTAAATCAGGTACATTTATACCTCAAACTGGGGGCGAGCAGAAGATAACGTATTATCATACAGGCTCTGATTCACTTAGGGCAGCCCCCAAAGAAAGTGAGAAGATTATGAAAGATAAAAAAATATATACTTACTGGTTTACATTACCCGCACTTTTCATTTTCAGCATCTTTTTCCTGATCCCCATGATTACCTCAGTATTTTTCAGTATGACAGTCTGGAACCTGAAAGATTTTAAATTTGTTGGATTCCAGAATTTTATACAGTTTTTTACAGAGAGATCTCTGCGGATCGGGATTAAAAATACCCTGATCTATGCATTCTTGACCAGTGGGGCAAAAACAATATTAGCTTATGGAATAGCCATCCTGCTGTCAGGTAAATTGAAAACGAAAAATTTTTTACGGGCAGTTGTCTTTTTTCCCAATTTAATCAGTACTATAGCCGTAGGAATCACTTTTGCAGCGATGATGCATCCCACGAAAGGTCTTTTCAACACCGTTCTGCAGGCCATGCATCTTCCTACTATCAATTGGTTAGGAAATGCAGATACGGCAATCTTGAGCATTGTACTTACAGATATCTGGAAAGGGACGGGGGTTGGTGTTATCATCTTCCTGGCAGGTATTCTGGCAGTTGACAAAGCCTACTATGAAGCAGCGGACATTGACGGTGCCGGAGTCTTTCAGAAGATAAGATATGTTACTACTCCACTGGTAAGACCTTCTCTGAACACAGTAATCATCCTATCCCTGATTGGCGGAATGCGATCCTTCGACCTGGTTTGGTCTATGACAAAAGGAGGTCCCGGATATGCCACAGATGTGGTTGCATCCATTGTATACAAGCAATATGCCGCAGGATATTATGGTCTGTCCACAGCTGGAAATGTGATTTTGTTCCTTCTAATTGTCATATTTGTTTTTCCTCTGAGATCTTACTTGCTGAAAAAGGAGGAATATTAAATGAAAAAATTCAAGGTAAAGAGACTTGCTGCGGAGGCTGTCGCCGTAGTAACGGCCGTACTTATTTTTATTGTACCTTACTTTTTAATATTTTTTAACTCCGTTAAAGGCAGAAAAGAGGCTAATCTGTTAAGGTTAGATATCCCCGCAGAATGGCATTTTGAAAATTATATTGAAGTAATAAAGGCTAATAATTATATACTGCTTACGGCTTTTAAAAACAGTATTCTCATTGCACTGTTGTCTGTGTTCGCAATTATATTGACTGCATCAGCTGCCGCTTATGTCCTTCAGCGAAGATCCGGAAAAGTTTCCGGCGTTATCAGCATTATCTTTCTGACAGGCCTGATGATTCCACCTGCCATTATGCCCACGATTTGGCTGCTGAAAAGCCTGCATATCTACAAAACATTTTTCAGTATGGTAATGATAGAGAGTTCGCTGCAGCTTCCCTTTTCCATCATGCTCTACAGGAGTTATATGTCTTCTATACCTAGAGAGCTGGAAGAGGCGGCACTTATGGATGGATGCACTCCACTGAAAATATATACATCCATTATATTTCCAATGCTGAAACCGGTATCCGCCACCGCTTTTATTCTTAATTTTATTACTATATACAATGATTTTGTGAATCCCCTTTATTTTTTTCCGGGTACAGAAAACGCAACCGTTCAGCTGACAATTTACAACTTTATAGGCCAGTTTTCCAATTCTTATAACTTGTTGTTTGCCGACGTCGTTGTCATTACAATTCCCATGCTCATATTATTTATCTTCTTCAATAAAAAAATAATTGCTGGTATGGCAGCCGGTTCTGTTAAAGGATAACGTTTTGGAGAGGAGGAATAACATGCAGCCAAGAGAAAGGGTACTCCGGGCGATGCGAAGAGAAGGCAACCCGGATCGTATGCCATTTGAGATCAGCTGGGGTGCTTTCACACCCGGTGTCATGGAAACATATCACAAAATAACAGGAACGAACCTTCCACCGGAAGAATATTATGATTTTGATGTGAGAACGGTAAGTGTTGGTCCCAGCAGGAAGATACGGGATGTCAGCATTTATTATGACGAAGAGCTGCCAGCGGATATTGTACTGGATGAATTCGGTGCGGGAGGAATCCGTGGGAGCAAGGATCATTTTCTGGAATTCCGGTATCATCCTCTATCAAAAGCCCAGTCTTTAGAAGATATAAGGGCATATCAATGGCCGGATCTTGACGCAGATTACCGCTATGAAGGTTTGAGAGAGCAGGTATCCACCTACCATAAAAGAGGTTATGCCGTTACGGGTGATATGTATTCCACCATTTTTGAGACGGCATGGATGCTGCGTGGTCTGGAAGAACTGCTGATCGACTTTTATGAACAACCGGAGCTGGTACATGAACTGTGTGAACAGATTACCCGTCTGCGTATCAGACAGGCTCAGAAATATGCCGAAGCCGGGGTGGATATTATCCGCCTGGGAGATGATGTTGCCACACAGCTGGCACCCATGATAAGTCCCTGCCTGTACAGAGAATTTTTTCAGGTACGTATAAAAAGAATTGTGGATGCTGGTAAAAAGATAAACCCCCAGGTACTTTACTTTTTACACAGCTGCGGAAAAGTTGAGGACATGATTCCTTATTTTCTGGAGGAGGGAATTGATATCCTGAATCCGGTTCAGCCTGAATGCAATGACCTGGAAAAAATTGCGCATTTATACGGGGATAAGATTTCCTTTTGGGGAGGGATAGGGACTCAGACTACCATGCCATTTGGCACACCGGAAGATGTAAGGACAAAAGTACATCAGGTACAGAAAATATTAGGGATAAACGGCGGACTGCTGATCGCACCATCCCATATATTAGAGCCGGAGGTTCCCTGGGAAAATATCACAGCCTTTATTGAAATTGCCAAAAAATCTTACTATTAATTTTAATTACAGAATGTTATGATTAATTTAGATATTTTAGCCACACCCCAGATTACTGCTGGAATATATGCCGGATATCTATGAAAATATGGGGTAAAGTTCTGGCGTCAGGGGGAGACCATGCGATTTCGAACAAAATTAGTACTGCTTTATGCCGCTTTTTTCTTTTTGGTGGTCTCCGGACTGGGGATATATTTTTATCAATACAGCACAAAACAGTATACGCAGGATAAAACGAATAATCTGGACCTAATGGCAGAACAGATCCTGAACCAGTTCAATGCATTGACAGAAAAAATGGAATACCGAATACGGTTCATGCTGTCCGATCCGGAGGTTTTGAGATCCATCATAATCTTGGGCGACCCCGAAGGAATGCGGGGTGAATACCTGGATGGCGCAAGAAATACCATTCAAAACAGTATGATCATCGACAGTACAATGAACAGCTTTTACAGAGTTCTTTATTTTAATGAAAACGGTGAAATAATTGCCATGAAAACCGGAATCAATGAAGCTATCAATAAAAATGTAGATTTTCATTCTATGCCATGGCTACAAATGGTAAATAAAAAGCAGGGGAAGCCGGTACTGGTAAATACCCATAAGGATATCTGGGGATATAAAAATGAGGTTGAGGTATTCTCAATCATAAAAAAAGTCCTTGGAAAAAATACGGGATACATAGAGATACAGTTTGATACTGATAAACTGCAAGAGCTATTAAAAATTGCAACCCCCAATGGGGAGGTCATTGTTTTGAGCAATGATACAGAACTGCTGTTTTCTACATCAGGCAAGGCTGAACCGGAAAATTTATACTCTCAGGAATATTTGTTTGGGGAAGCCGGGCAGGAAGCATATGGCATCCGGGTAATCGTAAGAGCGGACCGAAAATCAGTCATGGAAGAGAGCGCCTATATCTTAAAGATGTGCGTGCTTATCATGGTGACAGTCTACTTGCTTTTGCTGTCCTTTATTTATATCATATCCAACTACCTCACCAAGCCCCTGAATAAATTAAAAAAGGTGATTGAAACCACGGAGATTGAAAATATGGGTCAGACTACCAAACTGGAAGAATCAGACGATGAGATAACTGCCTTAAGCGAATCTTATCAAAATTCCATGGTCAGGCTAAAAAAGGCTATGATTCAGGAGCGGCGCCTGGCAGTTTTACAGATGGAGGCTCAATTTAATTTTTTGCAGGCACAGGTGAACCCCCACTTTATCTATAATGTTTTAAATGTCATCTCGGGAAAGGGAATTGAGAGCGGTGACGAAAGTATCTGTATCATTTGTGGAAAACTGGCTGCCATGCTGAGATACTCCGCAGATACGGATTGTAAATATGCCACATTATCCAGTGAAATCCAGTATGTAGAGCAGTATTTATTCCTGTTAAAGTGCCGCTACGATTACAAACTGAATTTTACCATAGACGTAGAAGCCGATGTCCGGGAGCAGAGAATTCCCAAAATTGTACTGCAGCAGATTGTGGAAAACTGCATGAACCATGGTTTTCAGAATAAAACAGACAATATGCTGATTCAAATAAGCGGTGTTCGTAAAGACGGAAGGCTCAGAATCAGTGTGCAGGATAACGGACAGGGATTCACGAAATCCTGCCTGGAGGAACTGAAAGGAAAGTTCAAAAGAACCAAAGAACAATTGCTGCACTCCCGTGAGAATATCACAATGAAAATAGGAGGCATGGGATTGGTAAACACATATGCCAGACTTTTGCTCAGATATCAGGATGATCTGGAATTTTATATTGATAACAACGCTGGGGGTGCGGTAGTGTGGTTCGAGATTCCTTTTCTTTATATGGAGGTGGATATAGAAGATGTATAGAGTACTGATCGTAGAGGATGAGCCGCCGGCAATTAAACCCATAAAAACATTGATCTATAAATACTGTAAAGATTTTGATCTGGTTGGAATTGCAGAAAACGGTGTGGATGGAATTTCCATGGCAAGAGAATTGGAACCGGATCTTATCATTACAGATGTGCACATGCCACTTATGGATGGGATAGAATTTGTTTCTAAAATAAAGAGAAAAAATCCGGAAAGCCTTATCCTGATCATCAGCGGTTACAGTGAGTTCGAGTATGTACAAAGAGCCATATCCTATGGGGTAAATGATTATCTTCTAAAACCTATCGTACCGTCAGAATTCATTTACACTATGAATAAGATCGAGAAGCTGCTGGAGAAGCAATTTTATCAAAACCGAAACCGGCTGCTGAAAAAGATGTCTAAGGAGAAATCTGTGGATCCGATGGAAGTAAAACATTATTTTCCATATGATAAATATTTTCTTTCAATTATTCGGGTAAAGGGTATGCCAGGCAGATTTGAGCGAAGCGGAGAATTGGAAATTTATTCAGAAAAGGATGAAACAATAGCCGTTTATGGCAGAGATTTAAATGAAGGTTTATATTTGATCCCATATGAAGTGATCGGAAACAGCGATATCAGAATGTTTAATAGAAAAATCATGAAGCAGTACAAAAAAATAGATGTATATTTTACTTTCGTATATATGACACGGCCTGTCAGTATCCGCGATATACCGGAAACTATGAAAAAACTTTATAAACTGCTGGATAAAAAGATTATAATTGGAAAGACACAGGTCTTAAGCGAGTTGGATGACAACAATAAATATGTGGAAGTTAATCAAAAAGATGCTTATGAGATTTTGGATAAAATCGATTATATCTTTCATCAGATGGAATATGGCAAGATAAAAAATGAACTCCGAACACTGTTCAGACAATGGGCATCTGAGGAAAGACCTCAGATCTATATATCCCATATGCTGAAGCAAATCTTATATCTGTCCCAAAAATATAACAGGGAGAACATCGCCGGCTGGCTGCTTGAAACAGAGGATATTTTAGAAGAGATATTAGCTGAAGCCAACCAACTGGAGGATGTTCAAAACGGGTTCACTGATCTCCTATTACAAAGTCAGCAGGTTTTAACAATAGAAAAAGTTGATGCTCCTGAATTTCTTGAATCTCTGAGAAATTATGTGGATTGTAATATTGGAGAGGAAATTTCTCTGACCAGTATATGCAGCACTTTCGGTGTTTCACAGCCTTATTTCAGTAAAATTTTCAGAAAATACATGGATAAGTCTTTTAACCAATATATAACCGAACAACGAATGGAAAAAGCAAAAGAGATTATCTGCAATAATAAAGATTTACTGATTAAAGACGTTGCTTCACTGGTGGGGTATAACAATCAGTTCTACTTTAGCAGGATTTTCCATGCGTATACCAGGTTGAGTCCTACTGAATATTTTAACAGGGCATATGATGAGCGGGAAGGCGGATGACATAATTTCAGCGCTTCCATCTGTCTCCGGGTCTTTAGTTTTTATTGTACAATACCCGGTTCTGCATCAGCCTGCTGCATCTCTGCGCCTTCCCTGCCCTCTTCTGTTATTTCCTGATATCTAAGTAATAACACATTTTATTTTCTTAATTCTATACACTTAACCAGCCGACTCCTCCGCCTGCTCTCTGACAATTTCAACCGCCCGCCTCACATCTTCCAAATCCCGTACGCGGTAAACATCCCGCATAATAAATTCACACTGGCATCCTTTTGCCGCATCCAAAGTTTCTTTAATATGCTTTGTCCAGGCTTCTTCATCCAGCCTGCTTTCTACGCCCAGATAGTTTGCATAGGGCTTCCTGGAGAACACCACGTCTGTTCCCCGAAGCATTTCTCCCATTTTCTGCTGGCTGCTCCACGGCGATACGGATACCTTCTGTATATTAGGAATTTCCTTTATGACATCCTGCCATATATTATGCATTGGCTCACAGCATCCATAATAAATCAGACCCATTTCTCTGCATGCCTTTGCCATATATGGAAGGCAGAACTCGCGGAACATATCCGGTGATATGGATGCTGCCTCCTCCGCTTCTGCCCAGATCCAGACATCCTTTAATGTCGGACTTTCTGCTCCCGTCACAGGAAGGCGATCCGTAAAGCCATAGCTGCTGAGGCAGGTTTCCTGATTGCTGTTATTTAAAGTCAGAATTCTGTTTTTCTCATAATATTTCATTACCTTTATCTGGTTTTCCGTTAAATAGTGCATCAGTTTATGCAGGGTTTCAGGGCAGTCATACATGGACATCATATAATTTTCAAGGCCCAGTAGCTTTACTGCCTGAAAAGGAAGTGCAATCATTGGCGGGGTTCCTGTGAGTCTCACTGACATAATCCCGTCTAATATATCCTGCACAAAATCATAGGAATTTTGTGTCTTTTTATGGTTTATGTTAATTACTGCAGGTTTCAGCCTGTAAAAATCCTCTTCCAGATCCCGGATTGGCGAATGATATTCATAGCCGACATCCCTGCCATTGGCATCCAACGCATGGCATTCCTCTATAGGAAAGCCAAATTCATCAATCTCTGCCTGAATTGGAATCTCAAATACATCCGGAATCACTTTGTCATCCTGAATCAGTTCATATTCACGAATATTCCTTAACAAACGGTATTCGATTTCACGTGCCTTTGGATCCGTACAGTACAGAATATGATCAGGTACCATGTACTGCCGGAATGTCTCTGTCTCCACAACTACGGGCGGAACCGTCTTTTTCCCCGTATTTACATCCATCCATTTTTTCTTTTTCTGTTCCATTTCCGGCAGATTTGCATATGCTGTCTGCCTCTTAGCCAGTTCTCTCAGATACTGCTTTTCTTTTGCCCACATGAAGACGAATCCCCCTTTACTTCTCTTTCCATGCTTCCGGCAGCAAGTCCAGATTTGCATGAATCAGATCCTTTAAAAGTAACTCCGGATACAGACAATTAGCTGACAGCGGATCCAGATACACCGCCTGTAATGCCTTCTCATAACTGCATGATACCGCTGCTTCCACCATGAGAAGATATTCTCTTCCCAGCCTGTCACACTGCGCAGCAATAGCGTCAGGCAGCCTCCCTATCTTCTGGGGATGCAGACCAAATTGATCAATATAAGTGGGCAGTTCTACAATGATATCTTGTGAGACATTGTCAATATATCCTCTGTTCACTACATTTACCATTTCACTGGAGATTTCCCCTGTATTCAGAGATCTTATAAAATTTGCCGCAGTTTCACCGGAACCTTCCAGCAGTTTCTCAAATCCCCTGTTATGCATTCTTACCTCGTCGAACAGCTCTCTGGCCTGATCCCTCCAACCATCCACCACCTTAAAATCATTATTTTTCCATTCGTAATCCTTTTCTTTCAGGATCTTATCCTTTAAATAATACGGCACAAATTCTCCTACATGCCGGTCTCCTGGGGCAGGATAACATCCATAAATGCGGTATAGTTCCGCAGATATGGGCTCTTTCTTATCCATCCCACTTCTATTTAATGCATGGCTAAGTTCAGGGTACACGTCTTCCCCGTCAATCCTCATATCTGTAAACCAGGTAAAATGATTGATTCCCCCTGCCCGGTAAGAAAACCGCTCCCGGTCAACCTGAAACACTTTTTCAGCCAGCCACTGTGCCGTATCCGGTGTACCATGGCAAAGGCCAAAGTTCTTAATCCTGGAATACTTTTGAAGAGCAAGACAAACGGCACCCTCCGGATTGGAATAATTAATCATCCAGGCATCAGGGCACACTTTTTCCATGGCACTGGCAATATCTAATATCACAGGTATTGTTCGCAGCGTCCTGATAATCCCACCGGGACCGATTGTGTCTCCTACCGATTGCAGCACTCCGTGATCCGTACATATTCTGATATCCTGTTTCCACCGCTCATATCCTCCTGTCGCTATCGTCATGAACACATAGTCGGCATCCGGAATCGCCTGCTTATAATCCGTATGGGCAGTGATCTCAAACTCCCGCTTCGCAAAATGTATCAGATGAATAACAGCTTCCTTCGTCTCCTCTAAAACTTCCCCGTCAATATCTACCAACGCAATATGTCCGCCGTTAATACTATTTTCCTTTAAAATATCCCCAATCAGACGCAGCGTAAATACAGAACTTCCCGCTCCGATAAATACAAATTTACAATATCCGTTTTCTCTCATTTTTGCTCCCATCCGTGCGCTTTAAGCGCTCATATAAATTAAGGAAGTTGAAAGTACTTTTCTTTCAACCTGTCACCTCTCTACTTAATCCCCGTTAATGTGATACTTTCTACAAACTGCTTCTGGAAAATAAAATATACAATTATAATCGGCAGCATTACTAAAACCCCCGCACTCATTGATGAGTTATAATCCGTTAACAGACTGGAATTGAAAAAATTAAGCGCAAGGGGCAGGGTCATCTTATTCTCACTGGTAAGTGCAATCAGCGGCCATAAATAATCATTCCACCTGCCCATAAAAGTAAAGATGCAAAGTGCCGATATCGCGGGTTTGATCATCGGAATAATCAGTCCGAAAAAAATCCGCCACTCTCCGGCTCCTTCAATCCGTCCGGCTTCCATAATCTCATCCGGCACATTCTCCGCAAACTGACGGCACAGAAAGATTCCGAATCCGGAAACCATATAAGGAATTACCAATGCCGCAAGTGTATCTAAAATATGCAGCTTATTACTGATCAGGTACGTTGGAATCATCGTTACCTGAAAGGGAACCATCATGGTTGCCAATATTCCCATAAACAGTATATTTTTTCCTCGAAATTGAAATTTACCAAAAATATATCCTCCCAGACAACTGGTCAGTGCCACAATTCCGGTGGCAAGAACAGACGTTACAATACTGTTAAACAGCCATCTCATAAACGGAGCCTCTGTTAAAACCTTCTTATATCCATCCAGGACAATCTGCGTAGGAAAGAATGAGGACTCTATACTCATAATTTCCGCATTTCCTTTAAAAGAAAGCAGAACACACCATAGAAACGGAAAGGCAACTACCAAGAACCCTATACCTAATATAAAACCTTTTAAAATCTTTGACAGTATCTTCATGGTATCCCCCCTCCTAATATTCCCAGTCTGACTTTACACTAAAAAACTGTACCATGGATATAATTAAAATGATTCCCAGTAATACCATTGCCATTGCAGAAGCATAACCCATCTGGGAATATTGGAATGCATAATTGTAAATATTGTAGGCTATGACATTGGTCGCATTATTGGGTCCGCCCTTGGTCATAATCTGTATTTGGGCAAAAGCCTGAAAATAGGTGATATACGTCATCATACTGACAAATAGCATATTTCTGGATAAAAGGGGAAGCGTAATCCGGAAAAACCTCTGTACGCAATTCGCACCGTCAATAGAAGCAGCTTCCAGAAACATTTCAGGAACGCTGTCCATTCCTGCCAGAATTAAAACAATATTATATCCCAGATCACACCACAAAGTAGTAATGATAATCGCAATTAATGCCGTACTGCTGCCTGTTAACCAGTTAACAGGTGCTATTCCTGCTAAAGAAAGCATTTTATTAATAATCCCGGAACTGGGCTGATACATAATGGCCCAGACATAGCATAACGCTACAATAGGAATAACTGCCGGGATAAAAAACCATCCTCTGAAGAATGAACGGATTTTCCGCTTTTTTATTGATTTGATTACAACTGCCATCAATGTTGAAATAACGATATTTGCATTCACCGCAATCAGAACAAAAATAATTGTATTTTTCAATGAACCTAAAAATTCCGTATCATGTACTAATTGAACATAATTATCCAAACCCACAAAAGGTGCCTGGCCAAATCCACTATGATTAAAAAGCGACATGATAAAACTATAAAATATCGGTATAACGGAAAAGACAAAGAATACAATCAGAATGGGAGTCAGCCCTATTATGACAAATCTTCTTTGACGGCGGCTGATACCCTGTTTCCTCTTCACTTTTTTATTCATCATCCTGCCTCCTTAAGGAACTGCTGCAAAATAAAGTCCGGAAAATTTATTTTGCAGCACTCTCCATTCTGTTTATTTTGTCTGGGCTAACAGAGAATCGATATGCTGATTAATATCCGTCTCAGCCTTATTCAAAGCTTCCTCTGTGGTATACTTGCCATCAATCTGGCTTTTAAATATATCCCGGATTGTGGTCTTGACAAAATCCATATCCTGAACCGGGCCTACATTCTGCGCATATTTTAAATATTGGAACTGGTCCTTAAATCGTACATTCTCTTCCGCTTCCGTATATGCCGGATCTTCTACTAATGCTTTTAAAGACGGAATTGTCTTTGTTGCAAGATTAAACTCAAGTGACTTTTCGGGCTGCAGACAATACTGTATGAATTTAAAGGCATTGTCTTTATTCTTACTATTTTCAGATACTACATAAGCCCATCCGGTTTCCACAACAAAATGCGGTTCATCTCCGGTGACCGGAGGAAGAAATGTATATTCCCAATCATCATTTTTCAACTCCTCACCAATCGCTGAAGCCCAGGATCCTTTGATTAGCTGCGCTGCTTTCTTGTTAAAGAAAAATACATCTGATGTGATATCCCCAGTAATATGCTTAGTATCTGTGACCTTGTCTGCTTCGATAAGATCCACCAGTTTCTGCCATGCCATTTTTGCCTCTTCCGACTGGAGAACCATATGGGTCCTGCTTTCATCCCAGAAGTTTCCGCCATACTGCAGTATCCAGGACAGGAATAACTGTGCAACATTGTCACCGTTGTCAAATTCCAGACCGCCATATTCCAGAACATTTCCATTGTATTTCACATGATCCTTGGCAATTTTAATAACTTCTTCAAAAGTCTTAGGTGCCCCTTCTATTCCGGACTCCTTAGCCTTTTCCGGCACATAAAATAATCCGCTTTCCATCTGCATTTCGATGGGAACACCATAATAGGAGCCATCTTTTTCATACCCCTCCACTGCACCGGACAGGAAATTCACCTTTAAATCTGATGCCATATCATCCGGTACTTTAGCTAACACTCCCTGGTTGATATAGGTCGGCATCCATGCACCGAATCCCTGAATAATATCAGGCTCATTCCCGGCAGTAAAAGAAGCTTTCATCTTCTGACTCATAACATCATACGGAAATACCTGTATATCAATTTTGATCCCGGTCTCAGCCTCAAATTCTGCCGCCAGTTCCTTTGTTGCCTTTACAAATGCAGGACCGTTATGCATCCAAAGTGTCACAGGCTCTCCATTAGCCTCTGCATTTTGCGTATCCGGCTGATCCGCTTCCGAAGATACCGCTGTTTTCGTTTCATCTTTTTTCTGTGCTTCTGAATTTTCTTTACCGGAACAGCCATAAAGAACTGAAGACATAGCCAGCATACAGGTCAAAATAACTGTGATTCCTTTTTTTCTTCTCATAGTATTATCCTCCAAATTTACATAAACCAAAATTATGGTTTTGTTTTCTAAATTGCTACAAGGCATCCTTTACCTATCTGATCCAAACCTTCTCCTGATTTTTTCCGGATCAAGTGTGAAAGAAAACCGCTTTCACACTACTGATTTGGGAATAGAACAAACCTGCTTGTTCTATTCATGGGGTAATGTTTGAATATTGCACTTATCAAGTCGTCATAAAAATGAACCCCCGTTCACCTCTCTTCCTATATTGATCCTGTTTTTATAGAACCAATATTCTTCTTGTCCTTACGTTTCCCTTATCTAACTTGTATTGCTATTATAAGACAAGTTTATACTACTTGCAATACATTTATGCAAATTATTCACTTTTTATCATTATTCAACAATATTTATAGTCATTTTTTATACATTATTACGTTTTATTTTTATTTTTCAAAAAGCCCTTGCACATTTTTAATAGTTGTTATATTATATTAATACCTTTAAGATTTATTTCCGCTGTAATGTCATAATCATATTTAAGGAGGATCCTGTATGTCAAAAAATAACGACGTTCAAAATAATTTCAAATACACACAGCTCTACGATATATTAGTTGAGAAAATAACTTCCGGCGAGTGGAAGCCACACGATAAAATGCCTACCGAACGGGAATTATGTACGCGTTATGCGCTCAGCCGCATTACCGTCCGTGATGCTCTGGACTTATTAACTAAAGACGGTTATATTTACCGTAAGCAGGGCAAAGGTACCTTTGTCTCTGTACGCAGAATAGAACAGACTCTGACAAAATTTTATAGCCTTCGTGAAAACATTGAAGCAAAAGGAATTACGCATAGTAATAAAGTTCTATCATTTAAACAAATACCGGCAGTAGGTAAGGTAATGGAAAATCTGAAACTAAATCCCGACGATATGGTATATGAGTTAATACGCTGCCTATATGCCCAGGACATTCCTTATGCAGTGGAAACTTCATACATACCGGTGAGCATTTATCCTGAGATGACCCTTGAGAAAATTAAGGAAAACGGACTTTATAAAACGATGCAGTCATTTAATATTATACCGGAACGGGCTACTGAAAACATAACTGCAGTCCCCGTTTCACGAGAAGATGCACTGCTATTAGGCATCAAAACTTCTGATACTTCTATTAAGATTGAAAGAATCACTTTTTCCAGAAATTATATCATTGAGTATACCGTCGCCTTTATTAAAAGTGATTTCTTCTCTTACCGAGTGGAACTGAATTAACGGATGTCAAGTACATCCAATAACAGTAAATTTAAGATAAGGATCGAGATGCATGGAGTATGCAAAGGAGGAACCAACATGAAGTATCTTTTAAGTATGGATGGGGGCGGAACTAAAACCGCCTGGATGCTGACTACCTACTCCGGGTCTGTTGCCGCCCGCTTCGAAACTTCCGGCTGTTCCCATCCCCAGATCGGTATTTCCGGTGTATGTGATCTGGTGGAAAACGGGATCAGCAAGCTTGTTGAAACAGCCGGATGCCGCAAAGAACAAATTTGCAGTGCAGCCTTCGGCATCCCCTGCTATGGTGAAGATTCCGCTGCAGACCGGAAGATCTCCGGATATTTCCACGCTCTTCTGCCTCAGGCTGTACTAATGCTCTGCAACGATGTTTCATTAGGTTTTGCCGGATCCCTCAACCTATCTCATGGTATACATATTGTAGCAGGCACCGGTGCCATTGCATACGGGGAAAATATGGAAGGAAAAAGTGCCAGGGCTAATGGATGGCATACCGTATTTTCAGACGAAGGTTCCGCTTACTGGCTGGGAATGCAGACACTTTCACTGTTCGCTAAAGAATGTGATTATCGTGAAGACCGTTCGTACTTATATGATGTAATACATAATACCCTCTCTCTTCATGATGAAGAGGATATGGTCTCATATTATAATAACTTCTTGTCAGGAAATCGGGAAGGTATTGCAAAAATGCAGATGTATTTGAGTGAGGCTGCCAAGAAAGGCGATGCTAATGCCCGCCGCTTGTATGATATGGCAGCTTATGAACTTTTTATTTCAATAAAAGCAATTTATCGAAAACTGGGATTTTCACCTGAAACTCCGGTACGCGTTTCTTATTCCGGAGGAATTTTTAAAAACGAAGGTCTTATACTTGACCCCCTTCAAAGATATTTAAAGCAGCTTGCGATTACCCTTACTCCCCCTTATCTTCCGCCCGTTCAAGGCGGCATCTTACTGGCTGCTCAAAATATATATCATCACGAACTATCAGAATTAGCTCTTCATTTAAAAGAGCAAATATCAAAGGAGGAACCACATGTATACCATTCAAACTGAAATTTTTTCCCAGCCTTCTGCTCTTATGCAAACACAGGCACTTTTTAAAGAAAAACACGATCAGATTTATGAATTTATAAAAAAACCCTTCCAAAACATTATTTTTATAGGCTGCGGATCCGGCTTTATGCTGAGTGAGGGTGCCGCTGCTATGTTCTCCATGTACACTGACAAAAAAACAGTAGCTGTCTCCGGCGGTGAGATTATTTTGTCACCGGAGAAATACAGCAGGATATTTACCAACGCTCTGGTTATCGTTGCCTCCCGGTCCGGTGAAACCAGTGAAGTATTATTTGCTTTAGAAAAGCTGCGTAAACTTACAACCTTTAAAACTATGGGTATTATCGCAAAGACCGATTGTTCTTTGAAACCATATCTGGACTTTACACTGGAGATTCCATGGGCTTTTGACCATAGCGTATGCCAGACAAGAACTATTTCGAATATTTACTACTCATTAACAATGTTATTGGCGATCTATATAGAAAACGAGCAACTGGCAGCGGAATTTCAAACATTTTTTGAAAACCAGTCAGCATTTTTAGAAGAACACAAAGAAATGTGTCAGATAATAGCACAAAAAGAATGGAATAATGTAACTGTGTTGGGAGATGGGGAAATCAGCGGAATTGCAAGTGAAGGAAGTCTGGCATTTACTGAAATATGTATACTTCCCGGAGAGTATTTTAATCTTCTGGATTACCGGCACGGACCTATTGTCCTGGCAAATGAAAAAAAACTGTTTCTTATTATCATTAACCCCAATGAAAGTAATTACCAAAAGCAGATGATCAAAGATATAAAAAACCGTGGTTCTTATGTTATTACTCTGGGACATCATACAAAAGACTACTGGGAATCGGATTACCATGTTTCCCTGCATGCCATTGTTGAACCCATTGCCTGGGGTATTCCATTTATAAATATATGTCAGATGCTGGCATTTTACAAGGCCATTGAAACAGACCATAATCCGGATATCCCCGGCGGCCTGAATCCTTATATTTCCCTGAAATAACAAATCAGTTTTTATATAAGGTTAAAAAATATTTCCAAATAAATATAAAGTGCTGACGTATTAAACCGAACTCCTAATCGATAGATTTTTGGTCTAACAATTAGGAGTAGGTTCAATCAAATCAGCACTTTTTATTTATTTTTCTAAAGCTTTTTTTCCGACATACAATTTATTTTTATCACCCTGAACGGTGTTAACAAGAAAAAACATACCCGTCTTCCTTTTATTTATAAATAACACCAGAACAAATCCTATGATACATATTCCCAAAACGAAGTATATATTCTGTTGGTAGGAAATAGCTTCCGCCAGATAAGCAATCTTCGACAGGAATACAATAAATGATGATACAAAAAATATTCTTGCACAAAATGAAAAATATTCATTCTGATCGGCCTGTTTCACAAGCCTTAATGCACGTTTATGCGTTGATAGAATAGACTCTGTGCAATAAGAGATTCCTATTATCATTAAAACAAACCCTAATATCACCTGCATATTTCCCTCCCACTTTATTATAACATTTACTTTGTAACTTTATTATGTCTATATTCTACATGGGATTTGTTAATTCTAGTCTTGTTTTATTTAAAGTTTATGTAAAATTTAAATCGTTTATATTTTGTAGACTTTCATTATATTTTATAGTTACCTATGGTCTTCCGTGTTTTCTCACTATTTTTGCTGATCCACGACTGACTATGATGCCTATTATTTTTTTATTATTTATTCTTTACTATGATGCCTATTATTTTTTTTATTATTTATTCCTTACTATGATGCCTATTATTTTTTTCATTATTTATTCTTTACTATGTTACCTACTATTCTTTTTCATGTTTCATTCTTACCTCATATTACTGGCTTATCCATAAATTTATACACAAAAAAAGCAGCTATCTTTAGCTGCCTCACATACATATACCTTCAAAATCACACATAGAAATTCATCAAATTATCATCCGTTCTTGCATTACCAACTTCGTTGATCATATCAACTTTATTGACATTATCCTAAACCTTATGGATAAGCCTTCGACCTATTAGTATTAGTCAGCTCCATACATTACTGCACTTCCACCTCTAACCTATCTACCTCGTCGTCTTCAAGGGGTCTTACCGCTTATGCGGGGGATATCTCATCTTGAGGGGGGCTTCACGCTTAGATGCCTTCAGCGTTTATCCCTTCCCGACTTGGCTACCCGGCCATGCTCTTGGTAGAACAACCGGTACACCAGAGGTCAGTCCAACCCGGTCCTCTCGTACTAAGGTCAGCTCCTCTCAAATATCCTGCGCCC
>NZ_JNGB01000116.1:0-20419 GCF_001029355.1 Robinsoniella sp. RHS | reverse complement strand
TGAGACTCTTTAGGCGGCTGCTGTACGATTGCCGTAGGAACTGGCGGACCCGGCCGGTAAGCTGGGATAGATATGAGAAACATGCATCTGCGTGTTTCTTATATTTTCCCTATGATGTTTGGTTACGAACAGTATGTATACGAATTATTCGTGTACAAACAGATAATGTGGAGGTAAAAAAATGATTAAAAAATTAATGAAAAGTATACGGGAGTATAAACGGGATTCCATATTGACTCCTTTTTTCGTATCGCTGGAAGTTGTAATGGAGGTAATTATACCGCTTCTTATGGCAATGCTGATTGATTATGGAATCGATGGTAAGGATTTGGGATACATATGGAGAATGGGGATCTTTCTGGTAGTATCCGCCATGATATCCCTCATATTCGGGGCACTTTCAGGCAAGTATGCAGCCAGCGCCTCGGCAGGATTTGCAAAGAATCTGAGAAAAGATATGTATTATAATGTACAGAACTTTTCATTTTCTAATATTGATAAATTTTCAACGGCAAGTATCGTTACAAGGCTTACCACAGATATAACAAATGTGCAGAACGCTTATCAGATGATTATACGAATGGCGGTGAGAAGCCCGATTATGCTGGTGTTTTCCATGATTATGGCATTTGGAATTAATGTGCAGATGGCCTTTATTTTCTTATGTGCCATACCTATACTGGGGATTGGACTCTGGGTGATTATGACAAAAGCGCACCCCATATTTGAACGGGTATTCCGTACCTATGATAAATTAAATAATGTTGTCCAGGAAAACCTTCACGGAATCCGGGTGGTAAAGTCCTATGTACGGGAAGAACATGAGAACGGAAAGTTTAAGAAGATTTCCGGCAGTATTTATTCTGATTTCTCAAAGGCAGAAAAACTGCTGGCTTTTAATATGCCGCTGATGCAGTTTTGTATGTATGCATGTATGCTGCTGGTTTCCTGGTTTGGTGCAAGGGCAATTGTGGCATCCGGAAATAATCCGGCAGTGGGGATGTCAACTGGACAGTTAATGAGTTTGATTACTTATGCAATGCAGATACTGATGAGTCTGATGATGCTGTCCTTGGTATTTGTAATGATCACCATGTCAAGAGCTTCTGCCGAGCGTATCGTAGAAATTCTTACTGAGGAAAGCAGCCTGAAAAATGGGGAACATCCGGTAATGGAAGTGAAAGATGGCTCCGTAGTATTCGCAGATGTAAATTTCAGTTATGCAGATGATCAAAATAAATTGTGCCTGAAGAATGTAAATCTGGAAATTAAATCCGGTGAAACCGTTGGCATTATCGGTGGAACCGGTGCGGCAAAGACCACCCTTGTCCAGTTAATACCAAGGCTGTATGATGTGACTTCCGGCAATCTTCTGGTTGGAGGCAGGGATGTGCGCAGTTATGATATAGAAACCCTCCGGGACCAGGTAGCCATGGTGCTGCAGAAGAATATTCTCTTCTCCGGAACTATTAAGGAGAATCTCCGCTGGGGAAATGAGTCTGCAACGGATGAAGAATTGATACATGCATGTATATTGGCCCAGGCGGATGATTTTGTACAGAGTTTCCCCAATAAATATGATACTTATATAGAACAGGGAGGAAGTAATGTATCGGGAGGCCAGAAGCAGCGCCTCTGTATTGCCAGAGCACTCCTTAAAAAGCCAAAGATATTAATTCTGGATGATTCAACCAGTGCCGTTGATACCAGGACCGATGCCATGATACGAAAAGCATTTGCAGAAGAAATTCCTGATACAACGAAATTTATTATCGCCCAGCGTATCTCCTCCGTACAGGATGCGGACAAAATCATTGTTATGGACGGCGGGTATATACAGGATGTGGGTACCCACGAAGAACTGCTTGCAGGCAGTAATATTTATAGAGAAGTATATGAATCCCAGGTGAAAGGAGGCGTGGAAGATGAATCAGAACAGTCAAAATAAATCAGAAAAGAAAACAATGGAAAAAGTAAACGGAAAAGTAGTGAAGAGACTCTTGTCCTATATCGGGCAGTATAAACTGCGCTTTACCTTAGTGCTTATCTGTATCCTGATCAGTGCACTGACCAGTGTAGCCAGCTCTTTGTATCTGGAGACGCTGATTGATGATTATATAACACCGCTCTTACTGGAAGCGGCGCCTGTATTTACGCCTCTTCTGAGATCTGTCCTGTTTATGGGCTGCATCTATCTGGCTGGTGTAGTGGCAACGCTGCTCTATAACCGGCTTATGGTTGTAATTGCCCAGGGAATTCTCAAAGATATCAGAGACTCCATGTTTGCAAAAATGCAGACATTGCCCATCCGGTATTTTGATACCCATGCCCATGGAGATATTATGAGTCATTATACAAATGATACCGACACGCTGCGTCAGATGATGGCTCAGAGCATACCGCAGATGTTTTCTTCAATGATCACCATTGTGTCCGTATTTTTTGCAATGCTGTTTACCAGCTGGCAGCTGACCATATTTGTGCTGATTTTTGTATTTATTATGCTGAACGTGACGAAGCTGATCGCGGGAAAGAGCGGCTACTATTTTATTCGCCAGCAGGCAGCGCTGGGGGGGCTGAATGGTTTTATTGAAGAGATGATAAACGGGCAGAAAGTAATTAAAGTATTCTGCCATGAAGAAAAGGCCAAGGAAGAATTTAACCAGAAAAATGAGGAACTTTGTGCTGATGCCACTCAGGCAAATGCTTTTGCCAATATATTAATGCCTGTTATGGGAAATCTGGGAAATCTCCAGTATGTGTTAATTGCTATTTTGGGAGGGACACTGGCGCTGACAGGAATGGCCGGGCTTACCATCGGAACGATTGCTTCCTTCCTGCAGTTGAGCAGAAGCTTTGTAAATCCCCTCAGCCAGATATCCAACCAGTTAAATATGGTCGTTATGGCACTGGCTGGCGCAGAACGTATTTTTAATCTGATGGACGAAGAACCGGAAGTGGATGAAGGGTATGTAACGCTGGTAAATGCAGTCTATGACAAAGCAGGAAACCTGACAGAAGCAAAAGAGCGTACCGGACTATGGGCATGGAAGCATCCTCATGGGGATGGAACACTGACCTATACAGAACTAAAAGGAGAGGTACGGTTCTACGATGTGGATTTCGGATACAATGCAGATAAGATCGTGCTGCATAACATTACGCTGTATGCAGAACCGGGGGAAAAACTGGCATTTGTCGGTTCAACGGGAGCAGGGAAAACAACAATTACCAATCTCATCAACCGTTTTTATGATCTGGCAGACGGTAAGATCCGTTATGACGATATTAATATTAATAAAATTAAAAAAGACGACCTTCGGCGTTCCCTGGGTATTGTATTGCAGGATACCAATCTTTTCACCGGAACCATAATGGAAAATATCAGGTATGGAAAACTGGATGCTACTGAAGAAGAAGTATTTGAAGCGGCACGCCTGGCAAATGCAGACAGTTTTATCCGGAGACTGCCGGATGGATACGATACGGTAATTACCGGAAACGGAGGCAGCCTCTCCCAGGGACAGCGGCAGCTGATTGCAATAGCCAGAGCGGCAGTGGCTGATCCTCCGGTTATGATTCTGGATGAAGCCACTTCTTCCATTGATACCAGAACGGAATCTATTGTTCAAAGGGGAATGGACGGGCTGATGCATGGAAGAACCGTATTTGTAATTGCCCACAGATTATCCACGGTACAGAATTCAGATGTGATCATGGTATTGGAACAGGGGCGGATTATAGAACGGGGAAGCCATGCAAAACTGATCAGTGACAGAGGGAAGTATTACCAGCTCTATACAGGAGCTTTTGAGTTAGAATAAGGGGTTATTTTGTATAAAAGTATAAGAATATCATAAATGTGTAAAAAATACTCAAAAAATTGCAACGATAAATGCCAATTGCCAGTGCTATAATGTCAAAGACAAGGTGAAAATTCGTATATAAATTGTACGATTTACACAAAACAAACCTTAAGAAGGAGGACATTATGGGCAAGAGAAGAAAGAAACTATTGAGCATGGCATTGGTTGTCGGTATGGTAGTATCCAACCTGTCACCGTATACGAATGTACTGGCGGCAGAACCGGATAATGTGTCCACGGGGAGTGCAGAAACAGCGGAGTTAAATGAAGACCCCGGCGATGCACTGCCCCCTGGGACTGCAAAGGCAATTAAGGAGACAGAGTCAGAAACAGAACCAGAAACAGAACCGGTCAGCCGGGTGGAGACAGAAACAGAAGCAGTAAGGGAATCAACGTCGCAAGCAGAGACAATTGCAGAGACAAACCAGGTGGAAACAGAAAAAGAAACAATGAGTGAAACCGAGACACAGCTGACAGAAGAAACCGAGGCTGAAACTGCCAGGGAGACAAAGAATAAAAATGCAGCAGCAGTCAATAATGTGGATGTAAATGGATTGTTTGCAGAATATTATACGACTTCCGGTAGTGGAAAGAATGTGAAACTGGATGCACTCAAGTCAAAAGGTATTGATTATAATATTAATTACGGGGATTTGAATGCCAAGCTGATGCTTACAACGGGAAAAGATGATTATGCCGGCATCCGCTGGAGCGGCAGAATCCGGGTACCGGAAACAGCGGATTACACCTTCTACGGTCTTGCTGACAATGGAATTAGACTGTGGGTGAATGGAGAGCAGCTGTTTAATTACTGGGACGGCGAGTCCTGGGATATATTACAGACAAGTAAAGGAGTAGCATTAGAAGCAGGAAAATTCTATGATATTAAAGTAGAATATTTTGACTACAGCGGAGGCGCACATGCCACTTTATCCTGGAGTAATAACAAAGGATTGAAGGACAAGAGTACCATTCCGTCATCTGCATTTTTCCTCCCCTCTGATTATAATGGAATTTATATTGGAAGCATCGATACTTCCCAAGCGAACCTGAAGGAAGGCGAAGACTTTAAGGGGGATGTAACAGTAAATGGTTTTGGACTGGATCAGGTGGAAAGTTTTGAGATTGTAAAGACTTCCGGTGAATCCCTGAAGACTCCTGTCTACGCAGAAGTAACCTCACAAAAAAATGAAGAAGCAAAAATTGTAATCCCAAATATGGAAACCGGTACATACAAGCTGAAAATCAAACAGAGCAATACTGCCGTGATTTCAAAAGGCCTTATCATTGTAAAACCGGGAACAGAGGAAGTTCCAACAAGAACAGAACGTCCAAGGGCAGACTGGGAAAGAGAGTCCTATGTAAACTTAAACGGAATCTGGGAGTTCGACTTTGACGCAGATGAAGAAGGAAAAAATGCAGGCTGGTATAATCCGGATCAGGAATTTTCAAGATCCATTAACGTACCGTTCTGCTGGGAATCTTCTTTAAGCGGTATCAGTGACCCTGATTATAAAGGTCAGGCATGGTACAAGAAAACAGTTCGTGTAGACAAGTCCTGGGAAGGCAGAAAAATCTTCTTAAAGTTCGGAGCCGTTGACTGGAAATGCAAGCTCTGGGTCAATGGGGAAGAAGTCGGAGAACACATTGGCGGGTACAGCGCATTTGAAATGGATGTCACAGATCATATGAAAGCGGGCGAAGACAATGTTATAACGCTCTGGGTAGAGGATAAAGGAAGCTACGGCGATGACAGCTATCCGGCATTGATTGGTAAACAGGGAAGAAACGCACCTTGCGGATATATCCATACAAGCGGAATCTGGCAGACAGTGGGTATGGAAGCCAGAAGTGCAACCTATCTGGACAATGCCAAAGCAGTTTCGGATATTGACAATGCTACGGTAACTTATGATCTGGATGTAACCACAGATAAAGACCAGACACTTACAGTGGAATATGATTTTGCAAGTACCGTTTATGACATGGAAAATGACGTGGATATCCCTACCGGTTCCGTGGTAGAGGGAAGCCAGGAGATTCAGGTAGAATCAGGTGACAATGAGGTGGAACTTTCCCCGATTGCCATTGCAAACCAGAAACTCTGGAATTACGATGATCCAAATCTTTACCAGGGTACCCTGACCGTTAAGGATATGGATGGAAATGTACTGGATGAACTTTCTACTTACTTTGGACTTCGTAAGGTAGAAGCGAAATATTACAATGAAGACCTGGGTGTAAAATATATTTATCTCAATGATGAACCTGTTTATATGTCAGGACTTCTGGACCAGGGCTTCTGGGAGGAGGGAATCTATACCGCACCATCCGAAGATGCTTTAAAATATGATATTCTGGCAATGAAAGAAGCGGGATTCAATATGATCCGTAAGCATCTGAAAATTGAAGATCCGCTGCAGTATTACTGGTGTGATAAATTAGGAATGATGGTATGGCAGGATATGCCGCATGCAACCGCTATGGTGCCCTCCAAAGAAGGCGGCGAGGCGCTTGGCAGAAAATATTATGAAGAATGCCTGGATGCTGCAATGGAAATGAACTATAACCATCCGTCAATTGTGTCCGTTATGCTGTTCAACGAAACCTGGGGACTGTATGCGGCATATAATGATAACGGCAAGAACCGGAACGTAAAAGCATCTGACGGCAAGAGTACGGCAGAGTGGGTAGAGTACTTATATAATAAGACAAAAGGGGCATATCCGAATATGCTGATTGAGGATATGAGTCCCTGCAACAGTGACCACGTTCAGCCGTCTGACCTGAATACATACCACATGTATCCAAAATCTTATGACGGTACAGTAGGTGATGTGGAGAACAGGGTTAACAATGCATATGTAGGATCAGAAAATAACTATAAGTTCGGCTTTAAGCAGGATGGCGATCCCCTTTTGAACAGTGAGTACGGCGGTGTTGCTGCTTATGACGGCGATTTTGACATCTCCTATTGCTTTAAATTTATGACAGATGTTCAGAGAAGATATGAAAAACAAAGCGGTTTCGTATATACAGAGCCATTTGACGTAGAATACGAGCGCAACGGAATATTGACCTATGACAGGCAGAAGAAGATCTTTGGTTATGATGAAATTGCATATGGCGGTGACATGGGAATCCAGGATTTAGTACAGGAGACCTATATCGGAATCGTAGACAGTCCGGTTAAAAATGTAAAACCGGGAGCAAAGATAAAAACAAAGATTATGGCAATGAGCTGGACAAATGATGTACCGGAAAATACCGTTGTAAAATGGCGTTTCGACGGAACAGATATCTATGGAAACAATATCAGTACGGACCTTGCCGGTACACTGGGAATGGAAATTATCCCTTATGAAAAAGCAGAAGCAAGCCTTTCCTTCCATGCGCCTGCCCAGGCGTGTGTTGGAACTTTAACCGTATGGATAGAAGGACCGGATGGAGCAAAAATTGCGAAAAACTTTACCAATATCGTAGTTGCAGATCCGTCAAGCGAGAATAAAGAACTGGTTCTGGATAACGAAAATGGTTCCATTACCATGAAAGCAGCTGTTAATGACCGCAGGATGGTTACCACAGAAGGAACCGGAAGCCAGGATTACAGCTATACATTGCCGGAAAACTTTAACCTGGATACGTTAAATGGCCTGAAAATTATTGCTGAGGCATCATCCTTTAAAGGTCAGACAGGAACTGATAAGAACCATTCTTCTTTCAGCTCTGCATACAGCCAGACAGCAGAGGGCAGGGAGCGGGCATCGGATATGACCGTTTATGTAAACGGCGTAGAGGTTGACACGGTGTATCTTCCGGACAACCCAAGGGATATGAGAGGAACACTTTCCCTGAATGCTCCATATAACGGTGCAACCAGTGCAGGTGATTTTGGTTATCTGGTAAATTTAAGTGTATCAAAGGAAAAACTGGCTGAAATTAAAGCCGCTATGGGTGACAGTAAAGTAATGAAAGTTACTTATGCTGTAAAAGAGGATGCAGCAAATCAAAACGGACTTCGTATTTACAACTCCGTATACGGAAGATATGCTGTAAATCCTACCATTATCTTAAATCCAAAAGACATTGAAAAAGCAGATCAGGTAACGGCAGTAAAAAATATTAAGACAGATTCTGATAATTACAGTGTTGAAGGTGTCTTATCCGGCAATTCCAGCCTGAACGTAAGAACGGGCGAGAAAGAAGGATATGTTATCGCTCTTGCAAACGGCGGAAGCAGTATTACCGTTACAAATAAGAAGACAAACCAGGTGATTGGAGATGCAGCAGAATTGGCAGCAGGAAACCATCACGTAAAAGTAACCTTATTTGACGAACAGATTCGTGTATTTGCAGATAACAACCCGGAAGCTGCTATAAATGTATTTGACAGAAGCGGTTTTACCGGAGGAATCACGGTAAATGCATCCGGAACCAATCCAGTAGCAGATCTTGTGGTTTCACCGGAATCCTATGAAGCAGTTAAGTCGGAAATCGATGATACCGTAAAAGATGTTGAAATAACGGATGATTTCAGCGATGCAGATTATGCAAAAAGATATGAAATCATGGGTGGTGCATGGAGTGGAAACGTCGTAAACGGCGCACTGAATATGAGCGCTTCTGATCAGGGAGATAAAATGATAATGAAGGACATCTCCATGTCAGACGGTATCTACGAAATGGATATCAAAGTAACCAACTCATCAGGAATAAACGGAAATGCAGGATTCTTATTCCGTTCTTCTAACTATAATATTGGACCGGATGGTGCCAATGGATATTATGCAGGTATTGGTGACCGTTATGTACAGCTTGGACGCATGAGCCAGGGATGGAAAGAGCTTGCTAAAGTTACCGTTCCGGAACTGGTTGTAGGAAGTACACATACACTCCGCATTGCAGTATTTGGTTCCCGGATCCAGATCTATGTAGATGATGCCCAGGTTCCATGTGTAGACATTAATGATTCTACGTATCTGGAAGGCGGCGCAGCTGTCAGAGGCTACCGTGTAGCAGCCACATTAGACAACATCCATGTGGCAAGCATCCCGCGTTATAGCAGCACATTTGAAAAAGGCAGTGATGAATGGGAAGCAAACGGAAACTGGAAGACCGTGGACGGAGCTTATACTTCCGCTTCTAAGGGTGCATACTCCCTGATTGACAGCAATAAAATAAAAGATGTTCTGTTTGCAGCAGATGTAAAACCGGGAACAGAGGACTCCGTAACCGCAATGCTGCTGCGTACCGTAAGCGGGTCAGCAGGAATCAGAGGCTATCAGCTGGTTGCAGATGCAGAAAATGATAAAGTAAAGATTGTAAAATCGGAAAATGGCAGGACTACCGTTCTGGCGGAAACCGGCATGCGCCTTCAGGCAGGCAGGACATACCGTTTAACTGTGGAAATGCAGGGCTCAGTTATCAAGGTTTATAAAAATGACAACAGAGAAGCGCTTATGATAGCAGAAGATTCGGCATTTACCGCAGGTCAGATTGGTATCATGAATGTAAATGGAACTTCGGCCATCGACAACGTAGCAGTCAACAACCAGTTTATTGACGGCGGGTTAATGAAACCGGCAGATCCAAAAGCGCTGGATGAAATCATTGCAGAAGCACAAAAAGCAGATGCAGGCAAATATACCGCAGATTCTTACAGCAGACTCAAAGCAGCTCTGGATGCGGCCCTGGATGCGGATCGTTACGATCAGCAGGAAATTGACGGGGCAGTTACAGCAGTCAGAGAAGCGCTTAACCAGCTGGTATTAAAACCAGTTGATCTTACGGTATTGAACAGTAAAATTGCAGAAGCGAAGAAATTAGACCCAGGCAGATATACGGCAGATTCTTATGCCAAAGTAAAAGCAGCACTGGCAGCAGCGGAAGCAGTGAATAAAAAAGACCAGGCAGCAGTAGATGTAGCAGCAAAAGCATTAGGTGATGCCATTGGACAGCTCAAGATAAAACCTGCAGACTTAAGTGTATTAAACCAGAAGATTGCAGAAGCGAAGAAACTGGATGTGAACAAGTATACCGCCGATTCTTATGCTAAGGTAAAAGCGGCACTGGCAGCAGCAGAAGCAGTTAATAAGAACGACCAGGCAGCAGTAAATGCGGCAGCAAAGAACTTAAGCGATGCAATGGCACAGCTCAAGGTGAAACCGGCCGCTCCGAAGGTACCTAAGAAAAATGCAGTTTATACCGTCAACAGTCTGGTATACAAAGTAACAAAATCTTCATCCAAAAACGGAACCGTAAAAGTAATGAAGGCAAAGAAAAAATCATATACCTCCATCAGTGTTCCAAAGACCGTAAAATTAAATGGTTATACCTTCAAGGTTACGGAGATCTATAAGAATGCATTTAAAAACAATACCAAATTAAAGACAGTTAAGATTGCAGATAATGTAAGCAAAATCGGCTCTTACGCATTTGCAGGATGCAGAAAACTGAAATCCGTTACAATTGGTAAAGGACTGAAAAGCATCGGAAGCAAAGCATTCTATAATGACAAAGTATTAAAGAGTATCGTAATAAAATCAACAAAAGTCAGCAAAGTTTACAGCAAAGCATTCAGCGGAATCCATAAGAACGCTTATATTAATGTGCCAAACAAAAAGGCATCTGATTATAAGAAAACCTTCAAAAAAGGGAATCCGGCAAAGACGGTAAAGATTAAATAATTGAGAAAAGACTGCTCCGGTTTTTACGGCTGGAAGCAGTCTTTTTTTGATTTTTGGCGGATCGTATTCGACTGGCTCCTATTGGATACGAAGCGGTCACTGAGCCGGGAAATGCATCAGGATTTCCCTGCAAATGCCTGCAAATACCCGCAAATACCTGCAAATGCCAGCAAATGCCCGCGTGCCGCCAAAAAGCGGCTAAATCCCATTTATCAGTTTGTATCTTCAAAAGCTTCATGTTATAATCGGAAAAGATAATGAGGATTTGGGGGATGAGTTATGTTTACAGAAAAGAAAAACCGTTTACAATTTACGTATTACAGTAGTTTTTTATTGTTAATTGTGATTCCTATTCTATTTATTATCATAGGGTCGTTTGCCATAGTCAGGACGATGATGCTTCGTTCCGCCACAGAAAAAATTGAACTGGTTCAGGCTAATGTAGAGAAGACCCTGGAAGAAGAGATAGACAATGTCTCCATGCGTCTGTCTCATCTGTGTAATGTAAATAACAGTGATGTATTGGCTTTGGCGGCACAGACAGATGACAGCAATGCATTTAACAAATATAACTTTGAAAAGATTTTACGGGAAACTTTCAATTATATGATGATCCCAAGTGATGATATGCTGGCTTCCGTGTTCTATATGGTCAGCGGGGACAACACTTATATCAAGGATGACCTGGTAATACCCCAGACTGAGATCAAACAGTCAAAGTGGTATCAGCAGGCATTGTCGAACAAGAATAATGTGTGTATAGGCAGTTATTCGTCTAAAGTAACCTATTCTCTAAAGACAAAATATCAGTTTACCATTGCAGCGGGGCTGTCCCCGGACAACAGTCTGGACAGAACGAATAAAATTGAGATGGCAACCTTGTTTATTCAGTCTGAAATCGGAAATATGCTTCGGGAATATAACAAAGAAAGCAGTCTTGGAACCATGTACCTGGTGGACGAAAACAAAGAAGTGCTCCTGAATGTCAGCGATCAGGAAATCCAGCTTCCAAATGATCTGGATCTGAACCAGAGTATATATCGAGAGCGCTTAGGTTTAACGGCATTTACATATCTGGTAAAAGAGATTACCCCAACCGGTTGGAAGCTGGTAAGCGTGGTAGATTCAGAGATTCTGTTGGAGGAATTTAATAAAATTGCTTGTATTATTATAGTGATTACCGTAATACTCTTCATTTTATTTTACCTGTTTTCCAGCATCTTCTTAAAGCGTATTATACATCCGGTCAATGAGGTCATTGAAGGGCTGAAGCAGGTAGAAGGAGGAAGCCTTGACATTCATATTCCAATCAGCGGACAGTCAGAAATCAGAACCATGATCCATTCTTTCAACCGCATGGTGCGCAGGTTAAAAGTACTGATTCATGATAATGAGCAGCAGCAGCAAATGAAACACGAAGCCGAGATACGGGCACTGCAGTCACAGATTAACCCGCACTTTTTGGTAAATACACTGAGTTCGATCCGCTTTATGGCTCAGGTATCAAAGTTCGATGGGATTAAAAATATGGCGGAAGCATTAATTCGCATTCTGTCCTGTTCTTTTCGCAGAAACGGAAGTTTTTACAGCCTGAAGGAAGAGCTGGAGGTGCTCAGCAGCTATATTTTCTTGATGAAAGTGCGTTATTCAGATGGATTTGAATATACAGCAGATGTAGGGGAGGCGTGTATGGAGGACCGGGTACCCCGGCTTATTCTGCAGCCGATTATAGAAAACTGTATCGTCCATGGATTTAGTGAAATGGAGGATATCGGGGAAATACAGCTGCGGGCTTATCATGAAGAAGACAAGCTTTGCATTGTCATTGAAGATAATGGAAAGGGTATGACAGAAGCTCAGATTCGTGAGATATTAAAACCAAAAGAAGATAAGGAGGACAATTACAGCATTGGAATATCCAATGTATACAGCAGGCTGAAGCTGAATTTTGGAGAGACGTGTGAGATGAAAATTGTGAGTGAACCTGGAAAATACACCAGAACAACTATTGAGATACCGCGTAAAAGTATGGGATAGCTCATGAATCAGAGAGGATGATGAAGATGTACAGAGTTATGTTTGTAGATGATGATATGATTGTAAGGACAACACTGCATACGATCGTGGATTGGGAAAAGTTTGGGTTTGAAATTGTGGGTGATGCCAAAAATGGACAGCAGGCATTGGAAAAGTTAAAGGATACCTGCGTAGACCTGTTAATTACCGATATGAAAATGCCAATCATGGATGGTATTACATTGATTAAGCAGGTAAACCGGATGGAACAGGTACCAGTAATTCTCGCGCTTAGCGGTTACGATGATTTTCTGCTGGTGCGGGAGGCGTTCCGGCTGGGGGCACAGGATTATCTGCTTAAATCAGATATCAATGAGATTATGCTGAGCAGCCATCTGGAACGCATCGCAGATCATCTGCAAAAGGCGAAGGGGAGCAGTCCGGTGGGGAAAACAACGGTAAAACCAGTGGGAGAAAGCCAGATTCTGCAGGATATGGCTCTTGGAAGGACGGAGTTAAAAGAATCTTTTTTTGCAGATTATTATTATATTGTCCGTTTTGAAATTCTGGATTTCAAACAGCAGGTATTCCGATTTGGCAATGACCTGGAGGATGCATTGATAAAACCGATGCTGGAAATTGCAAATCAGATACCCATGGTTGCTTCCAAATGTACGATCTGCTCCCTGTCGCCTTCTTCTTATCTCTTGTATTATCGTGCGAAGGATGCCGATGAAAATAGAAAGAACCGGGTGCAGTCGGTAAGCAGACAGATACTGAATAACTGGAAGAATTATATGAATCTCCCGGCAATTGCAGGAATCAGCCAGATCGGTTCAGGTGCATCCGGGTTCCTGGAATGCTTACAATCGGCTGGAGTTCTGCTCACATTTCAAAGTGTTTTCGAAAAAACAGATGTATTTACCACGGATATCCAGCAAAAGGTCAATTTACAGGAAGCTATCCAGGCGGGAATCCGTTACCAGGACTTAAAAGACAGCCTGAAATCCCTGGATAATGCGGCATTTGAACAGAGCTGTCAGAGAATTTTCACTAACTTTTACCAAATGGGATTTGAGCAGGCAAAAATAGAAAGCATCTACATGATCTACCAGGTGTCGGTGTCTCTGCGGGAGAATAACGATGATATTCTGAAGGTATTTCCCCAAGAGGTGGATTACTACGAAAAAATACAACGGATAACCAGTTTAAAGGAAATGGAGATCTGGATGACCAATTACCTTCGCTGGATTATGGATTACCTGGAACATAACTATGACAGAAGGCAGAACGATGTAATACAAAAAGCAAAGCGCTTTATCTGGGATAACTATGCCAATCCGGAACTTTCCCTGGGTAATGTGGCGGATTTTGTAGGATTAAATGAAAAATACTTCAGCACCCGGTTTACGAAAGAGACAGGAACTACATTCAGCAGTTATCTGATGGAATTCCGTATCTCTAAAGCAAAAGACCTGATTCGAAAGACGGATATGAAAATTTATGAGGTCAGCCAGAGCGTAGGATATAACAGTGTGGAACACTTTAACAGGATATTTAAAAAGCTTTGCCAGATGAGCCCGGTTCATTATAAAAAGGGCGGGAGCAGAGTATAAAATAAACATGCTCTAATACTACAGGCAACAGTTTATAAGTGTCCTGTCATTGTCTATCGCATTCTCTTTCCGAACACCCCCCAGCTACAAAGCGTTCCCTTCATAAAAAAACACAAATTTAAGCTAAAACTGTACGCCGTAGTACAAAGACATCTGGATTGAAAACCTTTGTTTTCAAACAGATGTCTTTTTTGCAAGTGTGGGCTGCATTCTCATACCTGACTTTAGATCAATAAAAACAACCAGGGTACAAGGAAATAAATCAAGTTCAATGATAAAATGAGACCAACCAGGTGGGAAGGAGTGGAATAATATGGTAAAAATGAAAAGTTTTAAAGCGTATATCCTGGCAGCGGCAGTGGTTTTAATCGTTGCAGCAGGTATTCTTTTTGCATGTTTTACGGGAAAAAATAAAAAAGTTGTGGCTGCAGTGAATGACATTCCCATCTATCAGGAAGAAATCATATTTGCAGCATCCGAACTGCGGTTGTCAATCCGCAATGAATGGATGAATACATATAACCTGGATTCGGAAGGGTTTTCCTGGGAAAAAAGTTATGACGGAGGGGAAAGTGCTTTAGCTTGCGTAACGGACAGGGCTGTCCGGATAATTGCAGGAGATAAGCTTCTTCAGAAAATTGCCCTGGATAAGGGATTGATGGAAGCCATCGATTACCCATCCATTCAAAAGCAGATGGAAAGTGAGAACGCACAGCGGCAGGAGAAAAAGAGCAAAAACGAGGTGTTTTACGGGATTACGAGTTTCCCTGAGAGCCAGTATTATGATTATCTGAACCAGAACCTGAGACTTCAGGTGATCCGGAAATTAAGTGAGGACGAGCTGCTTGTATTATCGGATGAAGAGATGCAGAAGATCTACAATGAGAACATGGAATATTTTCAAAATAAAGATTTTGAAACGGTGAAGATGAGTGTAAAAGACTTAGGCTTAAAGGAAAAATTTGACCAATATATGGAAGATATGCTTGCGAAAGCAGACATTCAAATAAACAAACCGGAGGTGATGGAGCAGGCAGTTAAGAAGGCAGTGATGTAGCTGAAAAAATAGAAACAGGCTATATCAAAGAAAAAAGGAGGAAAAGATTGATGAGATTGAAAAAGCAATGGACAGCCAGGGCAATGAGCGTTCTTCTGGCAGGCGCAATGACAGTTTCCGGAATTCCGGCTACGGCACAGGCAGCAGAGCAGGAGACAGTTACAGAGTCAGTTACGAATACAGTTACAGCGGTACAGCACGGGTACCAGGCAGTGATAAATGAATATGTACCTGTGACAGACGGAACCATCTATTATGTGGACAGTGAAACGGGAAGCGACGAAAACGATGGAACATCAGCAGATAAAGCATTTAAGACTCTGGAAAAAGTAAATGCAGTAAACCTCCATCCGGGGGATTCCATCCTGCTGAAAAAGGGAAGTATTTTCGATAACCAGCGTCTGTATCCAAAGGGAAAAGGAACAGAGGAAAGACCTATTCTGATCAGCAGCTACGGTGAAGGTAATATGCCGGTGATCAATGCAGGCGGTTTTCGAAAGACAGGGGCTGCCAATCCAGACGGAACACCCGGATATGCAGGGTATAAAGAAGCAATTTTGATTGAAAACATGGAATATACTACGGTTACCGGTATTGAGGTAACCAATGACGATGATTTCACGGTGAACTGGCAATCCGGTGCATCCAACAAGGATGATGAACTGCCAAGAAGGCTGGGAATCCATGTAACGGTGGATGAACGGGCAGTAGAAACTTATAAAGGGCTGGATGAGCGTTCGTATAAGGGCATTGTGATTGACGGCTGCTATGTTCATGATGTAGATGGAAATGAAAACAGAGGTGTGAATAAAGTCGACGGTGGCATTGGGATTGAGGTTATTTTTAGTTCCAAAGCGGGCGTTTATCCTTATTTTGACGGTGTTACCATTAAGAATAATCAGATTGAGAAATGTGACCGTACCGGAATCAAAGGAATCCGTATTTCGGATTTAGACAATTTCCGACACAATGATCCCAGTAAAAGCGATTATGATCCCAATAATGACGCGGACAATAATGGGGCAAATGACGGGTCCCGCAGTAATAATATCCGTTACAAAGATCAGGCTCAGAGAAACTATAAGGTTCTGAATAATGATGTATCGGATATTGGAGGAGACGGAATTCTGGTATGTGAGACAAAGGGAGCAGTTGTAGAAAATAACTTACTCCACAATCATACCATGCGTGCCACTCCGGGAGCCAATGCGGGAATATGGTCCTGGAATGCATTTGACACAATGTTCCGATATAACGAAAGTTATGGCGGACCTTCTTATAATCAGGATGGATGTTCTTACGACAGTGATTATTACAGTGCAGGGACAATTTTTGAATATAACTACAGTCATGATACTCCAATGGGATTTATGCTGTTAATGGGTGGTAACGATACAGATGTTATCCGTTATAATTTAAGTCAGAATGATGGTATGGTAATGAGGCACATTGCAGCTGGAAGCAGTACGCCAAGTTATATCTACAACAATGTATTTTATTATAATGGAGATAACTGGAAGTGGTCTTTGGGATCTCCTAACTCCGTAGCATCAAACTGGAATTTTTACAATAACATTTTCTACAACACCAGTACCAAGAGTAACGGGGAATGGGGAAATGTGGACTGGTCAAAGGCAGGCACTGCCAATAACCTGGTCTATAATGCAACCGGAACATATTCGGAAAAAGAGATTGCAGGTGCAATCCACGGAGATCCGGAGTTTGTTAAACCCGGAGGCGGTGCAGACAGGGCAGATGGAAATAAGGATAATATCTGGTCCTCGCTGGAAGCTTATCAGATTAAGAACAGTTCTATAGCGATTGGAGCAGGTACCTATGTAAATGTGGTGCCCCAGACCAAACAGTCTAATGCAGGACAGTGGGATTATACATCTGACCGTAATGCAACACAGGATTTCTACGGCAATCCGCTGTATAACGGAGTACCGGACATTGGTATCCACGAATCTGCAGATACTGGAACCCGTGATTTCACAATAGAAAAAAATGCTGTTTACCGTGTTATGAACACAGATCAAATGTCTTATCTGGAAATAAGCGGAAACGAACTGGCATTGAATAAAGAGGAAGACAATAATCAGGGATTTACATTTGTGGGAACAAAAGACGGAGTAAAGATCCGCATATGGGATTCCGAAGCAAACAGTTATCAGTATCTCGCTATTGTAAATGATACATTTGCTTTATCCGAGACCGATCAGACGGTATGGCAGACAGAAGATCTTCACAATGGACTGTTCCGTCTTCATGATGGAAATCAATACCTGAGTCTGGCAGACGGAAAAGTCACAGTAGAAGCACCGGCAGATACAGCGGCACAGCAGTGGTATCTGAAACTGGCAGAGCATTCTTCTTCTTTTAACAGCGGCGGCGGGGAGATTGAAGGATATTCCCCTGATCAGGCATTTGATGCAGAAAAAGGGAAGTCCGGTTATTATGGTGAAGTGAAACAGATCAGCGGTACGGCAGCAGGAGCAGATGAAGTTTATAACACCGCTCTTACCGGTGCAGAATTTGGCTATAAGATCTATGCCAAACAGGGCGAATACAACGTGAAGCTGAATTTTGCCGAGTTAGAAGGCGTAAAAGACAGAACGTTTGATATTCTGGTAAATGGTGAGCAATACGATGTCCATACAATTACGGATACCGCCTCTGTAAAAGAAATAGGTTCGGTATATCCGGTGGACGGAATCATTGATATTCGTCTGGCAGCCGCATACAATGGAGACGGAATAGAAACAGACGCTATCTTAAACGGTATTTCACTGGAAAGAAATGCAATGTCTGATGTCAATATGCGACTGAACTGCGGTGGAGATGCTTCTGATGGTTTATATGCAGATGCCCGGTTCCCCGCAGGCGGCAGCGGATATTATGGAGAAAATACAGAGACAGAGGCAGGCAACAGACTGCCTGATCCTGATGCAGGAATGGGAACCGTTTTAAAATCTGCAAGATCAGGACAGGATTTTGGATACAAATTTAAAGCCCAGCCTGGAAATTACAGAGTAAAATTGTACTTTAATGAAGTAAATGATGAAGAGCATATCTTCAGCATTGCCTTAAACGGAAAAACTATTAAGGAAAACTATAGCATTAAAAAAGAGGCAGGCGGAAAAGAAAAAGCAGTGGACATTACGGCCTATACGGAGTCTCAAAATGGTTTGATTGATATTCACTTTACTGCAGCAGAGGGATCTTTGGCCATGGTGAATGCTATTGTAGTAGAGCCGTATGCAGGTATCGAAGGTGACAATCTGGCAGTTGGCAAAACAGTGAGCGCCAGCTCCGAAAAGGGCAGCAATACGGCAGACAAGGCTATTGATAATAATCAGTCCACACGCTGGTCGGCAGAGGACAGCGGAGACCAGTGGTATCAGGTAGATCTTGGAAAGAACTACATGATTAACAATGTGGCGGCAGACTGGACCCCGGGTGCTTATGCCACCAAATACCGTGTGGAGATCTCCGAGAATGGTGTGGATTTCACTACGGCGGCATCTGTAAATGCTGCATTGCCGGGATTAAATGTAACTACCCTGGATTCAGAAGTGGCACGTTACATACGGATTACAGGAGAAGAAAAAAATGCTTCCTGGGGAATATCCATGACAGAGCTTGGTGTGTATGGAACAGAAGTACGTGGAAATGCCCGGGTGCATGTTGCGACAAACCATGCAGACGGCACAGAAAATAATTATGATCTGATTATCGGTGCCCAAAATATCTACAAACGTTATAAAACAATGACGGTTAAGATGAGTTATGACAGCCATCTTGCAGAATTTGTGGAAGCAAAGACAGATTTAAACACCGGAGCACTGGTCAATGTCTCCACGTCGCAGCCGGATCTTTCTAACCCGGACAATGCGGTGGTAACATCTGTCTTCAGTATCAAAAAAGCAGATGGATTTATGGAAACGGCAGAAATTTTATCCGCGAGATTTAAGGCTTTAAGTCAGGAGAAAACGCCAATCTATACGGAAATTGCCCTGACCAATGCGGCAGGACACGTAACAACCCTTCCGGTAAAAAAAGTATTTATTCCGGATGAAGTAAGTAAGGAGCAGTTAGCGGCATTTATTGCAGAGGCAGTTGTGCTTCATGATGAAGCTGAAGTAGGCGATATGCGCGGACAGTATCCAAAGGAAGCGAAAGATGCATTCCATGAGGCCATTCGGTCAGCGCAGGAAACAGCCGGGAATCCGGATGCTGCAGCGGACAGCTATAAAGAATCTTATCTTGCGCTTGAAGAAGCGGTGACAGTATTTAAGAACAGCGTAGTTGTTGCAAAATATACCAACTACCACAGAGATTATAACATAGATACAGAAGCCAATTATTCCGGCGGAACTGCAGCGGTTGAAAACCAGGCACTGAAGCTGAGTCTGTCAGGAGGCGGAAAAGTCCATGTAGTAGACCAGGATTCCACCCCATTAAAAGAAGGCACTTATTACACCAGATTCTCCGTAAATAATTTATCAGACCAGACAAGGTTTGTAATTAAGCTTACAACCGGGAACGAGATAGTAGTGGGAATTGACGGAAACAGTAACTGGTTCTGGGAAGACGGCAAAACCTATGGATACTTTAAAGGCTTTGGTGTAAGCGTTAATACAGAATATGAATTACAGGTGAATCTGGTGATGACCGGAGCGAATACCTGTACATTAGAACCAGTTGTGAATGGAGTTTCCCTTGGAAAATCCGGAAATATTTATCATGACGGCGCAGCAGGCAAGGCAGGATTCTCTACCAGAAATGTTGCAAGAACCTTTACCGTCAAGGAGTTCTATTTCACAAATGCACCAAAACACGTGATCAATGTAACGGCTTCGGGAAAAGGAAGCGTCAGCCAGACCGGCACAGTAACTGCGTTTGAAGAAGCGGACAAGACGTTATTCTTTACTCCGGAAGAAGGGGAGCGTATTACGAAGGTTCTGGCAGACGGTGTGGATGTAACAGACGAAGTACAGGACAACAGTTATACTTTTGCGTATATTCGTAATGACCATACTCTGGAGGTCACATTTTCAGGTGACGGAGGCAGCGGTGAAGAGACAGAAAAGGTTACCTACCATCAGGACTACAGCGTAGATGATAGGGCTGACTATGCAGGAAATCTGATGGAGAGCAGTGTAGTAGAAGAAGATG
>NZ_JNGB01000115.1:0-11733 GCF_001029355.1 Robinsoniella sp. RHS | reverse complement strand
TCTTGCCTCTGGACATTACGATGATACGGTTACTCATTCCAATCAGCTCCGGCATTTCAGATGAGATCATGATAATAGCCATGCCCCCTTTTGCAAGATCTACCATCATACGGTAGATAGCCGCTTTCGCTCCTACATCGATTCCTCTCGTGGGCTCATCCATAATTAATACTTTAGGTCCGGCCAGAAGGCATTTTGCTAAAACTACCTTCTGCTGGTTTCCTCCGGACAGGCTGCTCACCAGGTCATTAATGCCGTTCATTTTTGTAGTCATTTTCCGTGCCATTTCATCGCATATTTTTCTCTCTTTTGCCTTGTTGATAAAGCTTAACCGGCTGTATTTATCTGCATTTTGAAGGGTTATATTCTCCTTAATATCGCGGCATAATACCAAACCCAGATCCTTTCTGTCTTCAGATGCCATAATGATATGGTACCTGTTTGCATCCTTTGGGTGGTTGATGGTTATGGGCTTTCCCTCCATAATTATTTCGCCGCTGTCCAGCCTGTCGTATCCTACCAGGGCACGCATTACTTCGCTTCGTCCGGCGCCTACCAGACCTGCCAGCCCCAGGATCTCCCCCGCGCGGACCTCAATATTAATATCCTGAAATATTCCTTTCCGGGTAAACTTCTTCAATTCCAGGACAACTTCTCCTTTTGGCGAATCGTTAACCGGATAACCACCTTCCAGCTCCCGTCCTACCATCATGTTGATGAGTTCTTCCGGCGATGCCTCGGATATCCTCACACAGCCGATAAAGCTTCCGTCACGCAGAACCGACACCCGGTCTGCCAGCTGAAACACTTCATCCATTCTGTGTGATATATATACAATCCCTACATTTTTTGCTTTTAGATTATCAATTATCTTAAACAATATTTCCGTTTCTGTCTCAGATAATGATGATGTTGGCTCATCCATAATAATTACTTTTGAATCATAGGAAACCGCTTTTATGATTTCCATCATCTGAACCTGGGCAATGTTCAGATGTTTCATTTTCATATTTGGTTTTATCAGCTCCTGTAAACCATATTCCTCTAAGATTTTTTCCGTTTTTTTATTGAGCTCTTTAACATCAACAAAAGGAAGTCCTTTTATTTTTTTATTTTCTCTTCCTAAAAAGACGTTTTCGGCAACTGTCATTTCCTGTATCGGACTCAGTTCCTGATGAATCATGGAAATCCCCATATCCAGGGCATCACGCGCATCTTTAAAATCAACCCGCTGCCCCTGAAAGATGATCTCGCCGCTATCTCTGGTATATATTCCCATGATAATTTTCATAAGCGTTGACTTTCCCGCTCCGTTTTCACCCATTAATGCATGGAGTTCACCGGGTGCGATACATAGCTCTACGTTATTCAGTACATTTACGCCTGCAAATGATTTACTGATACCTTTTGCCTCCAGGATATATTTTTCACTTTGCAAAATACTTCCTCCTTCCTATATGTTTAACAGCGCGTGTCCGGAGTTTCAAACGGGCTCTGGTTTATATTCAATTCCGGATTATCCGAGAAGTGCTTCAGAATAACAATTGGGTCTGTGAAGGAAGGATTTGTGATTGTGACCCCTTCCTTTGCGGCTTTTTCTGTTACAAAATATTCATCGTGGGTTAATTCCCCATAATGGATTAAAGCCGGAGACTCTATTTCCCATACGCCAAACTTTCCATTTCCCTCCAGGCAGATGAGTCCATATGGTGCCAGATCCCTGATCGTAACGGTGTGCCCCGGTAATACAGTAAGCCTTTTTGCTGAAACTGTCTTGCATTTGTAGCAGATCCATTCTTCTATGTAACCTTTTTCCAGCATTTCTTCCAAAGGTCTCACCGGAACCGGCTTCATGTACCGTTTTTCATGGAAGTCGGGATCTATATTCGCTTCCCAGTCAATTACATCCAAAAGGTAATCATAGTTCCCCATTTCCTCCGGGGGTGTATTTTTCCACAGGAGATCTTCTCCCACGATCTGTCCATTTAATAGTACTGACTGGTACATTGCGTAAACATCAGATGCAAACTGAGGCTCGTAAGTGCAGAGGCTGCCGGGTGCATGCATTACTCCCGGCGGTACATCATACCCCGTATCCAGTTCCAGTTTATGAGCTCTGGATAAACCCAGGATGTTGTTATCCCCTTTTGTAAATTTCTTTAATGCTTCCAGCACTGCTTCCTTTGTAGTCTCAGGATTAAATCCAAAGAACGTAAATGGAAATTCACCGCCATGATTGTTCAGCTGGGAGGGAAAGAAATACATCTCCGGCTTGCCGGATGCCCCTACCCGTTTTGCATGTTCTTCTCGGTGATGGATATGATGGGGAAGCGGTCCTGCATTATCAAAGAATTTGGAAAACATTGCCCAGCCATGATACTTATTCCATAGCGTCTCACCGATAATTGCCGGACCTGCCAGTTCTATGGCATCTCTCAGAAGTACTTTTTCCTTTCCTTCATCATCCGCAACGATATAACTCAGTCCTTCATCCTCCGGTGTACCGGGACCATTTTCTGCCCAAGTCGTAGAAGCAAACCATCGTTCATCAATACCGCCCCTCTGACCCAGAATAAAATAATCGTCCGGATGTAGTTTTATTCGTTTACCCGGTCTGCAAAATGATCTCGGCACCCAGGTTGGCGCCAGCCGTAAAACTCCTTTTCCCTGCTCAAGTGCCCGGTCAACTACTTCCTTTTTATTCATTTGCATAAACCTCCTCCAGTATTTGTACATTTCTTATAATTTTTTATTTACTTTCTAAAATCATCTGTTTAACTTGACACAAGAATATCAGAAAAACGTTTTTCTGTCAATGGTGTTTTAAATAATATTATTTTTTTATACAATTTATTCAAAATATTATCTGTATTTTTAGCACTATATTACAACTTATACCCCTGTCCCTTTACTCTTTTGCAAGACAATTTTATTCATTTACGCTAATTCCATAAATATTACGTTTGTTTTGACTATGTCAGCAAAACGTTTTTCTGTCAATTGAATTTACTTTTACCACAAAAAAATAAGGGCTTCCTCCTGTTAAAAGGTACCCTTACTCTTTATTCTTACCAGTCCGACAATATCCAATCTTCCGGTGCATCTTTCACCGTAGATTTACGAACAACCAGACGCGATTCCATCTTCATCCTGATTACTTCTTTATTTTCTTCATTTTCAATTCTGTCAAATAAAATTTTTGCCGTTTCAATCCCTGCATGTTTTTTGCGTATATGAATGGTCGAAAGAGCCGGTTCCACTACGCTTGAAATAAATACATCATCATAGCCGATAATCTTAATCTCTTCCGGAACTTTTTTATGGTGCTCCCGCAGTGCTTTTAATGCGCCTACTGCCATCTGGTCATTGCCGCTGAATACACCGTCAATGCCAGGCATGGATTTAAGCAGTTCCTTCATCGCAGCATAGCCGCTCTGGTGAGAATAATCCCCTTCTGCAACCATAGAATCATCCACGCTTAGTCCTGCTTCTGCCATTGCCTTTCGGTATCCAAGGGCACGGTCTGTTGCGATGCTCATAAAAAAAGGTCCGGAAATATGCCCAATCCTTTTACATCCTTCATCTATCAAATGTTTCACTGCCATTTTTGCACCCGTTACACCATCGAAATACACAGAATCTATCCCATATTCTGAAAAATCACGCTCTATGCTGACCAGCGGAATTTTCTTATCATGCTCCGCCAGATTTTTTAACTTCTTCAGATAATTGTCCTGTCCGCTCTGGGGCACTACAGAAGCAAATATAATTCCATCTACCCGATTCGTAATCAAACTTTTAAACTTTTCCAGCTCCCGTTCGATAGCCGCCGCTTCCCCATAAACTCCCTGGGTATCACAGATCATAATCTGGTATCCTTTTTCATTTGCTACAGAATAGATTCCTTTCACAATATATGGATAAAAAAGCCCGCACATATCAGCTGTGATAACTCCTATGGTTCCTGACTTTTTCTTCTTCATGCTTCTCGCTACCGGATTCGGTTTGTAAGAAAGCTCTTTTGCAGCTATTTCTACTTTTCTCTGCAAATCAGGGCTGACAAATTTGGAATTATTTAATACATTTGAAACCGTGGATATGGAAACTCCGGCGCGCTTTGCCACGTCTTTTATGCCTGCCATGGCTCCTCCTTTCTCACCTTACATGGGTTTATGAATATCCTCGCTGCATTTATTCTATCATCTCATAAATGCAATATATAAAACCATACGATTATCACTATATGGGAGGTATTATTATTATAATAGCATAATATTCCGAAGATTCAAACAGCTTAAATTATTTTTTACTGACTGCTTTTTGAGGATAATCTTTTGGAAAAACAATAGGGGGATTGAGACGGCTGAGGGTATGGTGATAAATGATTTTTAACTCAGGAGTCAAGAGGGCAAAAACGGTTTGCCGCTTTTGCCCTCTTCTATATCCCCTATATTTTCTCAACTTGTTTTATTCCCAATTATTCCCTCAATCTTCCTCAGTGATGCCCTGTAAACCACATACATATACACACCCACACCCAGCACCAGCAGGAAATCCACTCCCAATGCCCAGATTTCCGTTGACGATACCACACCATCATTGCCTTTATAAGTCATCAGGGTGAAGATATAGATCAAAATACTTCCGATAATTACGGGCAGTGCATAAATCTTCATAAGCTGGCTTGTAATGCATTTTTTCAGATATTTATGATTGCCGCCCAGTTTTTTCAGGTCATCAAAGAGCTGTTTGTTATTCATTCCTATGGTAACGCTTCTGGTATATGCAATGATTCCCACCGCTGCCAGGCAGATAATTGCTACATAGATGAACAGCATGAAAAATACTGCATTAGTCTGGAAAAATGTCTTCTCCTTCATGACCTTCATATTGGGGTAGAACTTCCAGTATCCCATAAGATCGGAATTGTCCGGCGACATCTCCATTTGTTGGTCCGCGCCGTATTCTTCTCCTGCCTCTATGGCCAGCTGTTCCTGATATTCATCGTATCCGGATTGTACCTGCATCTCTCTTGGCGCACGTTTCAGGATTTCACCATACAGTGCTTTGGAAAAATCAAAAGCTGCTTCTGAATCTTGAATGTTGAACAAGATCTGATGATACAGTCTGTTATCCGGCAGCTCTTTTGTGATTTCCCGGTAATCCTCATCATTCAGAATGTAGCTGTTTACCCCGTTTATCATTAACGCTTCATATGCAATAGTTCCTGCTAACCTGACTTTCATCTGCTCTTCTGTTACAGGATTCGTGATTAAATCCATATCCTCAAACTTATCCCAGAATCCGTTCTGCTCCTGGGGAAATGTGATCCGGTAGAAAGTTCCCCTGTCCACCTGAATATTATCCCCGGTCATTTTCCGGTAGTCTCCGGCGCTCATATATTTACTGTACTCATACTTTTCCATGTAATTTTCTATCAGTTTATTATTGTCATCCCAGTCTCTTAATACACCGCTTCCAAGCAGTTCCGCAAAGTTCCCTTCCCGGTAACCGGTAATTTCGATCTGGTAATCTCCCGCCAGCTTCTCAATATCTTCTTTCTGTACCTCTCCAAAAGATACTTTCGACGGGATGGAAAAATCCACCGGATTATTGTCAATCTCACTGATACCGGATAACATACCCGGAGCATAAAAGCAGGCATAAAGGCTGGCTGCTACCAACAGGGAAATAATGCACATATTTCGAACGGTTTGTTTTCCCTGAAATTTCATCATGTTATAGGAAATGATATTCCGGTAGTATTTCTGGGGTCTTTTTCCCCGTTCGTGATGAACAATGGCATAGGTAATTACCATATAAATTCCTGCAAATGAAAGCAGATAGGTTGCGTTCCATACAGAAGGCATAAGTACTCCCATTTCTCCAGCGATTCCAGGAACCAGATATCCCAGCACAAACCCCATAATGCTAAAGACAATTCCTAGTATTCCATATAATTTACTTACATCTCTTAACGGCTCACTTTTCCTATGGTCGTTCAGAACATCCATGAGATTTGTTCTTTTAATAAATCCCACTGCCATTCCCATAATACAGACAGACATTACTGCTGCAAATACAAACCCGATGATAAATCCTGTGACATCAGCCTGGTACTTCATCTGCGCATTATCTACAACAAGAATGCAAAACAGCTGCCATATAAAGTAGGAAACAACAGCCCCTAATGCTAAACCCACCGCCGTACAACCAGAAAGGATAATGCTGATCTCCGCAAACAGTGCATTCCGAAGCTGACTCTTTTGAGTTCCCAATGCCAGGAATACGCCCGCTTCCCTGCTCTTGTATTTAAAAAATAAACCGGCAGCATAAATTGTAAATATAAAGCATCCAATCAAAGCGATAGCAAAAATCATATAAGCCTGTTTCCTGGAGTCTCCGCCCTCCGGAAGTACCTGCATAACTGTGGGACTGAACATCATGATCCCATAGGAGGTAATCAGCATTACAGACAGTGTCACACAGAATACCATCTGTACATAATTCTTTTTATTATAATCTCTGAGTTTACTGAAGATCTTATTCATTGTCATCATCGTCACCGCCCATTTCTTTTAGTACCACTAACAGTTCATCCAGGAATTCTCTTCTGCCTTTGCTTTTTCTTAATTCGGTAAATACGCCGCCATCCTTCATAACTACCACGCGGTCACAAAAACTTGCTGCAAAGCTGTCGTGGGTTACCATAAAAATTGTTGCTCCCAGGGATTTCTGCGCCTGTTTAAACGCATGGATTACAGCTTCACTGGACCGGCTGTCCAGGTTGCCGGTAGGCTCATCCGCCAGGATCATAAGCGGGTCATTCATCAAAGCCCTTGCCACTGCCGTTCTCTGCTTCTGACCTCCGGATATCTCAACCGGATACTTATGTCCGATATCATCAATCCCAAAGAGGTTTAAAAGAGTCTTGGCTTTCTTTTCCATGCTGCGGTAAGGTTCATCTTTAATGACTTTTGGAATACATACATTTTCAAATACGGTCAGACCGTCCAGCAGCATGAAATCCTGAAATACAAATCCCAGCTTTTCATTTCGGATCTTTGCCATCTTTTCTTCTTTTAGAGCAGCTAACTTTTCCCCATCCAATAAAATTTCTCCGCTGTCATAGGGAATAAAACAGGAAATACAGTTGAGCAATGTTGTTTTACCGCTTCCCGACGGCCCCATAACTGCAACAAATTCACCTTCATTTACTTTCAGGTCAACCCCCTTTAACACCTGATATTTTGTTTTTCCGGTTACGTATGATTTGTGTAATTCTTTAATCTCTAACATGGTAATTCTCCTTCTCTTCTATCCTTATTTTTTTTAAATATTTTTGTTGGTTTTCCTCATGGACACACAATATCACGGAACCGGACGGGGTTCAATCCGAAGATTTTTTCAATGTAATCTTTGGTTGCTGATTTGTAACTTTTGGTTTTTATTGTGCATTTTGTACAATGAATTTCTGTAAAATAGGGTTAGCAAAACCCGGATTCCACCCTATTCCCAAAATCAGAATCTTATGATAAAATCAATGTAGTTATTTTATTTCCATAAACTTACAATATTTGGCAGGACTATAGATTGGATTTGCAATAAAATATTGGCATTTACGAGGGAGAAGTATTACAATGATACATATTGCAATCTGTGACGATGAGATTAAACAGAGATATCTGCTTCAATTAGCAGTGGAGAAAATACTGAAATCAAAAAACATTGCTTACCACATCTACGAATATGGCAGCGGAGAATCCCTTTTGAAAAGTGATATCTGCAGTTATGACCTTATTTTTCTGGATGTAGAAATGAAAGAAATAAATGGTGTGGAAACCGCAAGGGCAATCAGAAAAGAAAATAAACTGGTTAACCTGGTATTTGTTACCGGTTTTACGGATTATGTATTTGACGGATACGAAGTTCAGGCTTTGAATTACATTATGAAACCATTTAAAGAAGAAAAAATCAAGGCTGTTTTGGATACTGCCCTGAAAAGCATGAATTTAACAGAAGATTCCTTCTTTCTCCTGGAATGTGAGCAGGGAACCTTTAAAATTCCCTGGGACAGTCTTCTGTATTTTGCCAGCGACAAACGGAAAGTCACGGCATTTACCAGAACGGAAAACTATGAGTTCTATGGTAAATTAAACGATCTGGAGGCACAGGTACCCGATACCTTTATGCGTATCCATCAACGCTATCTGGCGAATCTGACTCATGCGTCGGGTATTGAGGGACAGGAGCTGCTCCTGAAAAATATAAGGCTTCCCATCAGCCGGCAGAGAACGAAAGAAGTCATGATTACATTTGCAAAGTCAATGCTATAACCTGTTTGAAAAACCGGATTAGGAGGTCCTTATGCTGCCGGCACTTATTGCTTTCACCATGTCACTGCTTGTGGGATATTTTGTATTCCATTTGATTAGTTTATTTATTCAGCCAAGAACCCGGTTAATTATTCAGATTCCTGCCATGCTGATCCTGGGGTATATTTGTTATAATGTCATTTTTCTTTCCGATTTAGTAAATATCTCTTATGGGCTGGCGGCTTTTCTTCTGTTAACCATGGTCTGCTTTAAAGGTTCAGCCATAAGCCGGATATCTATTGTCGTTTTGTTTTATCCTATTATGACTGCGGTTTCCATTATCTGTACGGAAGGCATGAAAACCCGCTTCACCATCCCGGTAACCTTTTTATTCTGGCTCACCGTATATCTTTTGTTTAAAAACAGGCTGTCAAACTGCATCAACCAGCTTACCGACCGAATGTGGCTGTTGATGGATATCATTTGTACCGCTGCATTTTTTATGACCTTTCTGGTTGTACTGAAGATGGAGACAGGTGAAGTGGCTGTAATTATACTTGGTTCCTGTACCACCATAATTACTAATACCGGTGTTCTTGTTCTGATTATTGCCGTTATCAAATCCTTAAAGGCACAATCCGACTTGAAGCAGCTCCAAATGCAGGCAACATATTATGATATTTTAGATCAGGAACATCAAAATACCAGAAAAATACGCCACGATATGAACAACCATATGCAGGTTGTAGATGGATTACTGAATGAAACCCAATACGAAAAAGCCCACGCTTACATTGAGTCTGTCTTTTCATCCCTTAATCATTCCGTACTGAAAAACTATGCCGGGGATCCGGTGATTAATCTGGTTTTAAACCAAAAAATAAAGGCAATGGAAGATCATCATATTTCAGTGGACGCTAAAATCAGCCTGGAAAAGCTGGAGAGTTTTCGCGATATGGATCTATGCTGCATCTTATCCAATACCCTGGATAATGCACTGGAAGCATGCAAAAAAATCCCGGATAAGTCCAACCGCCGGATTGAAATCAAAGCCAGAATTAAAAATGGATATTTCAGTTACGCTCTGATCAACAGCAAGACAAATGCCACCACAACCAAAAACGGCAAATTTATAACAGATAAAGCAGATAAGAAACAACATGGATTTGGAATCTCTAATGTAAAAGAAATTGTGGCAAAATATAAAGGTGAAATAGATTTTAAGGACCTGGGGAAAACATTTGAAGTAGTTATGATTATACCCCTTTCCAGCGTGTCATGAATTGCTGCGTGCAGTTTATCCAAAGAAAGGCTTTTCTATAAGAAACAAAAAAATGCCATTACTTATCCATTTACAGCGGGCTGCCCTGACTATTTTCGGAGCAAATTCCACACGAATTAGAGCGTGCAGATAAATGGAATGAATTTTCAAATACGCTCTAGGATCTTATTTGCACATATGATATAATAAGATCAAGGTGTGTTTTACCAGATTTTAAAAACAGGCATTTTTTTAACAGATATTGAATCGATACTCACAAGAAAAATAAAAAATCAGACACAGAGAAAGGGTTCAAAGTGAAGACGATTTTTTTTAAACTACGTAGTGGTGCAATGCCGCTCATATTATGTATTGCTTTGGTAGTGACCGGATTTCAGTCGGCACAGTCTATTACGAATCTTGAGGGAGATGCACGCGTTATTAACTATGCCGGAATTGTCCGCGGTGCTACACAAAGACTGATCAAAAAAGAACTAAATCATGTACCCGACGACAAATTAATCTCGCATTTAGACGATGTACTTGCAGGATTGTGCGGTGGAAGCGATGAATATAATATAATCCGGCTGGATGATAGTAAATATCAGGCTCTATTGGAAGAAATGAAGGACGATTGGGATGATATAAAGTCTGAAATTTATCTTTACCGGAGTGGCGATTCCTCCGGGGATCATTTATTTGAAATGAGTGAAAACTATTTTGACTTAGCAGATCAAACGGTGCTTGCTGCCGAAGTTTATACAGAGAAAATTGTTCAGCACTCCCGTAACGCATTATTTTTTATGAATCTCTTATTCATCGTACTAACCGCTTTATGTGCCATATTCACCTATTATCAGAGTAAACGCCGCGATAAACTATTAGAAGCAGAAAATGAAAATCGTTTAAAAAGTGAACAGCTTTCAAAACGTTTTGAAAATTTGCTTATTCCCATGAACGAAATCTCCGAGCTAATGTATGTATCAGATATCAACACCTATGAATTGCTCTTTGTAAATGAAGCCGGAAAGAAAACGTTCCAAATCAGTGCCGAGGAACAGCAGAAGTGTTATAAAGTGTTGCAGGGATTTGATTCCCCCTGTCCATTTTGTACGAACTCCCGCCTGAAAAAGGATGAGAATTATACCTGGGAGCATACAAACCCGATTACCAAACGGCACTATTTACTAAAAGACCGTTTATTGGAGTGGGAAGGTCACGCAGCCCGGATGGAGATCGCCTTTGATATTACAGACGCAGCCAATGAAAAAAGAGAACTGAAAAACCGACTGGAGCGGGATAATATTCTAGTTGAGTGCATAAGGGAGCTTTACCGAAATCATGATGCATTAGAAGCTACTTCCTATGTCTTAGAACAAGTAGGAAAGTTATTTTTAGCAGAACGCAGTTATGTCTTTTTATTTCATGGGGACAACTTGTCAAATGTGGCAGAATGGTGCAGAGAAGACGTCATACCGCAGATAGATTATCTTCAGAATCTTCCGCAGTCAGACTTTGCTATCTGGTTTAATATGTTTAGAAATCAGGAAAATATTGTGATCGATGACCTGGAAAATATTAAATCAACCATGAAACTTGAATACGAGTTTATGACCCAACAGGGTATTAAGAGTGTAATTATGGTGCCTTTAGAACGTGAAGGAAGATTAGATGGCTGCATTGGTCTGGATAATCCGTCATGCAGTATCAAGGAAAATGCCGTGACTTTCCTTGAAACACTTCGCTATTTTATTATGCTTGCTATTCGCAGGAATGAAGATGAAGAGACCCTGTATCGCTTAAGCTACCTGGATACATTGACTAATTTTTATAATAGAAACCGTTATATACAGGATATCAACAGTCTGGAAGACAAAAGTATTCCGATCGGCATTGTTTATCTGGACGTAAATGGACTGAAAGAGGTCAATGACCATTATGGACATGATAGTGGTGACAATCTCTTAAAGAAATGTGCTGAATTAATGCAAAACAGCTTTAATCAAGGTTCCTACTATCGAATCGGAGGCGATGAATTTATCATTATCTGTACGGATATCAGCCAGGAGATTTTCAGCGAAAACATTCATAAGCTGAAATATAATTTTGCCCATAATGATTGTAAGGCCGCCATTGGTTATGAATGGGCGGAGGACT
>NZ_JNGB01000114.1:0-12846 GCF_001029355.1 Robinsoniella sp. RHS | reverse complement strand
GGGATGTGAGATTTCATATTGGGGTTGGAAATCTGTTTATAGTAGCCGGACAGTCAAATGCAGCCGGATTCGGACAGGATTGGGGCGGGGATGCCCCTGCTTTGGGTGTTCATGTACTGCGCAACAATAACCGCTGGGCTCTTGCCACCCACCCTTTGAACGAATCTACGGATGCCGGCGATGATAATGCAAACACTGAAATTCGTGTATCAGGCACTTCACCCTGGATATCGTTTGGGCGCCGCTTACAGCAGATCTCCGGTTGTCCCGTAGGTCTGATTGTCTGTGCAAAAGGCGGATCCCCCATTGATCTGTGGGACAAAAACGGCACCGGGTCACTATACCGGAATATGCTTCGCAAAATAAATATGACAAATCAGCACCCCATTGGAATCCTGTGGTATCAGGGATGTGCTGATACCACAGATGGAAATTATGAGGTGTACGAAGAAAAATATCTGAATTTTATTTCCAATGTAAGGCGCGATCTGGGGTATGAAATTCCATTTTTCACCTTCCAGCTGAACCGGGAAATCGGATCTCCTTACCAGAAAGGATGGGCAGTAATCCGGGAAGTCCAGCGAAGAGCCGCACATACTATGCAAAAGGTATATGTGCTCCCCACATTAAACTGTTCTTTGTCAGATAACGTGCATAATTCCTCCGTATCCAACACACTTCTGGGTGAAAGGATGGCGAAACTTTGCGGATATGTACTTTGCAATGCCCCTGCCTTTCTGGCGCCGGACATTTACAGTGCAGAATTAATCCAGAGGGATCAGATACTGTTACGGTTCTCCGGTGTTGTCCGGACTTTGTTTCTTTACAGCCAGAACCCTGCCGAATGCGGTTTCTTAATAGAAGACAGCCTGGGGGAAGTTCTGCCTTACTGCATTACTTTGGCACCTGGCATTTTGGACGGGCTGCTGATTACCCTGGACCGGGATCTTCAGGGAGACGCGCAGGTTTCCTTCTGCCATGAATCTGTCCCCAGTTTTGTTCCGCCTGTAGATGCCGTTACGTATCTTCCCTTGCTTTCATTTTATCGATTTCCTGTAGATGCTCGTCAGTTAGGAGGTTCACTATGTCATCAAATTTAAATTGGAAACCTTATGAACGCCAGGCTCCGGAATGGTTCCGGGACGCAAAATTCGGACTTTTTTTTCATTGGGGTCCGTACTGTGTACCGGCTTATGAAAATGAATGGTATTCCCGGAATATGTACAGTAAAGGCCTTGCCCAGAATATCCACCATGAAAAAACCTATGGTCCCCTCCATGACTTTGGGTACAAGGATTTTTACCCTATGTTCACCGGAGAAAAATTTGACCCGGAAGAATGGGCTGACCTGGTTGTGGCATCCGGAGCAAAGTACGCTGGACCTGTCACGGAACATGCCGACAATTTTTCCATGTGGGACAGTAAGGTAAATCCGGTTAACTCAGTCAATTATGGACCGAAAAGAGATATTACCGGTGAGTGTATTCAAGCATTTCGGAAAAGAGGCATCAAAATACTGAGCACTTTTCATCATCAGTGGCTCTGGGGCTGGTTCATGTCCTCCGATACAGATGCCGATGTCTATGACCCTGCCAATGCGCAGTATTACTGGGATGCTTTACCTCTGGAGACGAACCGGTATCACCCATATCGGCTGCCGGACGATAAATTTAACCAAATGTGGCTGGATAAGGTAAATGAGGTAGTAGATCAATATCAGCCTGACCTGATCTATTTTGACAGCCGCTCTTTTATTATTGACGAAACGTACCGTTACAAAATGGTCAGTCATTATTATGAAACCTGCAGTAGCAAAGACATTGCCATTTCTTATAAACAAAAGGATTTTCCGGCTGGCATTGGAATCTATGATATTGAATGCGGACGTTTTTCCCATGCGAAAGACTTTCCCTGGCAGACCGATGACCGGCTGGAAGACAACATCACCTGGTGTATTGTTCAAAACCCAAAGTATAAATCTGCCTGCAGCATCATTCACCAGCTTTGTGATGTAACCGCAAAGAATGGAAATTTACTGTTAAATGTAGGACCAGATGCAGACGGTTCCTTTCATCCTGATGCCGTTGCCGTTCTGCATGAGATCGGCTCCTGGCTGAAAATAAACGGGGAGGCTATTTACAATACCCGCCCCTTTTCGGCAGCTGCAGAAGGGCCTACTGTTGTATCGGATGATAATTATAATATTGAAAAAATCAACAGCCAGGTGGAAGAAGGGCTGGCTTCGGATATTAAGAACCATACCTTTACCTGGGAAGATTTTCGTTTTACACAGAATCAAACCGCCGTTTATGCAATCACCTTTGGATGGCCAGCAGACCGGAAGCTCTGTATTAAGACACTGAAAAAATGCAGTTCTTCCAAAACGGTTGCTCAAGTTCAACTGTTGGGAACAAACTGCTGCCTGGACTTTTATCAGTCAGCGGACTGCCTGGAAGTCACCCTTCCGGAACAACCACCATGTGATCATGCTTACTCTCTAAAGATTATGTTTTAATGCTTGCTGCGGTTCATTAGAGCTTACCGGCTGCCCTGTAAACTTTAACTCAGATTTCCTTATTTATTCTCCAGGATTGTACTTCATTTTAAAATGTCATATAATAAACCTATCAAACCAGTAGTCGAGTTCAAGCTTTATGGACTACCAGAGCGTGTTTGGAAATTCATTCCCGCTATCTGCACGCCCCACTTTGCAGGGGCTTTGCCCAGCTGTGAGAAAGCAATTTTCAACACGCTCTAATGAAATATAAACAGAACAGGAGTGAGCATCATGTTATATGACCAGTACAAGAAACGAGAAACGTTTAAAGATTCCTTTGATACCCCGCTATTCGGGACTTTAGAGGCAGATTCACCCATACCGAAAAATGTCATCGGTGAGCATCCTCTGGAACCTGCCCTTGCTTATCAGCTGATTAAAGATGAACTGATGAATGAGGGAAATGCAAGATTGAATCTGGCTACGTTCTGCCAGACTTATATGGAAGAGGAAGCAGTGAAACTTATGTCAGAAACCCTGGAGAAAAACGCCATTGACAAGACAGAGTATCCGCAGACTGCAGAAATCGAACACCGCTGCATAAATATGATCTCCCATCTGTGGAACTCTCCTGATGAAGCAGATACCATCGGTACCTCCACGGTAGGCTCCTCTGAGGCATGTATGCTGGCAGGTATGGCAATGAAATTCCGCTGGCGTAAAAGAGCTGCAGAATTTGGACTTGATCTATCGAAAAAGCCGAACCTTGTTATTTCCTCGGGTTATCAGGTGTGCTGGGAGAAGTTCTGTGTCTATTGGGATATTGAACTGCGGGAAGTGCCAATGAATGCGGACTGTATGTGCATAGACCCGAATACGGTACTTCAATATGTGGATGAATACACCATTGGCATCGTCGGTATTCTTGGAATCACTTATACAGGCAAGTTTGATGATATGCTGGCGATTGACCGCATACTGGAAACCTACAATGCATCTACCAGACATAAGGTTTATATTCATGTGGACGCAGCCTCCGGCGGACTTTTTGTTCCTTTTGTGAATCCGGATCTGCCATGGGATTTCCGTTTAAAAAATGTTATATCCATCAACTGTTCCGGTCATAAATACGGACTGGTATATCCCGGCATTGGGTGGGTTCTATGGAAACGCAAAGAATATCTTCCGGAGGAGTTAATTTTTGAAGTGGATTATCTGGGGGGCAAAATGCCCACAATAGCCCTGAACTTTTCCAGATCCGCAAGTCAGATTATTGGTCAGTACTATAATTTTATCCGTCTTGGAAAAGAAGGATATCAGCGAATCCAGCAAAAGACCCAGGACGTAGCTCATTACCTGGCTGAACAATTAGAAGAAACCGGCATTTTCCATATCTACCACGATGGAAGTGACCTTCCGGTTGTGTGCTATACGCTGAAAGAGGATGAAAAGCGGGAATGGACTCTTTATGACTTATCGGACCGTCTGCTCATGCGGGGATGGCAGGTTCCTACCTATCCATTGCCAAAGAACCTGGAAAACATTGTGATTCAAAGAATTGTGTGCCGTGCTGATTTAAATTATGACATGGCTGAATTGTTGATCCGTGATGTGAAAGAGGGCATACAGGAACTGAACCAGGCAGCTGTACTGGTTCATGGTAAAAAAGCAGAGCCGAAGGTTTATGGATTTACTCATTAATATCTTTAAGTAGAAGAACAGGGCAGCTGTTGTAATGATAAAGGACAGCTGTCCTGTTCTATATGTTTACTTTACTGTACAATATTTTTACTGCTAAAATCCTTACGGCAGCTGCCTTCCTGCTGCCATATACAACTCATACCACTCTTCCCTTGTAAGCATAATATCCGATGCTTTGCAGATATCCGCCACCCTCTGTTTATTCGTACTTCCCACGATTGCCTGTATTCTGGCCGGATGCCGCAGTATCCATGCAATTGCAATGGCATTATTTGAAACCTGATATTTTTCAGCCAGTCGGTCAATTGTCTTATTTAGCAGCGGGAATTTTTCATTATTTAAGAAGACACCTTCAAACATTCCATATTGGAACGGTGACCACGCCTGAATGGTGATATCTTTTAATCTGCAATATTCTAATACCCCTCCGTCACGGTTTGTTCCAGCGTCATTATGAATATTTACATTAATACCGGCATCTATGATTCCACAATGAGCAATACTAAACTGCAGCTGGTTAATTAGAATTTTATTATCACAATATTTATTCAATAATTCCATTTGATATGGATTTTCATTGCTTACCCCGAAATAACGGACCTTTCCGGATTTCTCCAGTTCCTGGAATGCACCGGCTACTTCCTCCGGTTCCATTAAGGTATCCGGGCGATGAAGCAGCAGGATATCCAGGTAATCCGTTTTTAATCGTTTCAGGCTGCCTTCTACCGAGTTGATTATATGTTCTTTAGAAAAATCAAAACAGCATCCCGGCCGTATCGCACACTTTGACTGAATCAGCATTCTGTTCCGAAGCCCCGCGTCTGTCACATCACCAAAAATCTCCTCGGCACTTCCTCCTGCGTAGATATCCGCATGATCAAAAAAATTAATTCCCTGATCCATAGCAGTATCAATCAATGACCTTACTGCTTCCTTTGTCTTTAATTCTGTGATTCTCATACATCCAAGTCCTATTTCCGGCACCTGGATTTTTCCATTTACAATGTTGATATTTTTCATGTTCATTTCCTTTCTACTTTATTATTTTAACTTTATAGCTGATTTATAAGTACTGATTTTGCGCCCATAAGGCTAACGTATATATGACAACTGCTTTTTTTAAATTTGGGATGGATTGAGCCTCATCGGCGCAATGGCAATTTCCATGTCCGGTTGGCAGTCTTAATTCCTGAAAATCCGCGGGAATCCCTGGTCCAAAGCCAACGGCATTTGGAATATGACGGGCATAGGTACCGCCTCCCATAACGTAGGGAATTTCATGACTTCCTGTTACACGACTATATACCTCACAAAGGCTCTGTATCCACGGACTGTCTGCATTCACATAATTTGGTTTGCTGTCACTAAGGATTTCTATTTGAAACCCATATTCATCTATACAATCTTTCATTCTCTCCAATATCTCTTTACTATTTACAGAAAGCGGATAGCGAATGTTCATATACAGCTCCAGATGCTTATCTTTGGTACGAACTACCGTTCCTGAAGCCGTCAGTTTACCCGATCTCTCATCTTCACAAGCTAATCCGGCACCAATGCCATAACCATCCCGGCATATACACTCCATACATTCAATAATTTTTCTGTCATTACCTGCCGCCAGTCCCTCCTTAAGAATTGTCCTGCACAATATACCTATTGCATTTTCAGTTCCCTCAGGGAATGCAGAATGTCCGGATATCCCCCTGGCTTCTATCGTCCTGCGGGTATTATTTCTGCTAAATACAGCAGATGCCTGATCTGGTATTATGTTCTCTGCATTTCCTCCCTTTATTTCAATAATGCTATCTGATAATTCCTGTGATGTCAACCGTATATTGCATATTCCTTTTTCCCCGCAGCACACTGGGAAACCACAATCTGCCACGATGGAATAATCAGGTGCCCGATGATGTTGTAAGTAATAGATTACGTCCTGCATCCCGGCTTCTTCCTGGCATCCAAGTATCTGCCTGTACCTTATTGCCGGTTCTCCCAGAATTTCACGCATACACCGCAAAGCATACAGGACTGCTACGGAAGGACCCTTATTATCCTGTACACCTCTTCCGATGAGAAAATTGCCTTTTCGCGTACATGCATAGGGGGGATAGATCCAGTCCCTGCCTTCAGGAACTACATCCAGATGTCCCCAGATCCCCAATTCCTTTTCTCCGCTTCCATATAAGATACTGCAGCAATGATAGCCATGGTTTTCACTTTGAAATCCATATCTGTCTGCCAGTTTTAGAAATCTGTCAATCACTTCTTTGCAATTTATTCCATAGGGAAATATACCTTCCGCCTCTGATGCTGTACTGGGTACTTCAATCAGATATGAAATGTCATCTATTAACTCCTTCTCATGTTCTTCCACCCATTTCCATATTTTCTGCTCTTCTGTCATTCAGTTACCTTTCTTTGATTTTCAAGCATAATATTTAAAATTGTCTTATTGGTATCAATCATCCCTTTATTTCCAAGTATCCCCAGATTCTCCAGGGTTCTTTCCACTTCTTTGTGAACGATTCCATCGTGGCTGTCTGCCCCCGTTCCGCTTAATGCCATATTGGCAGCACGAATTGCAGATGTAACGGCTGTTGCTATCTTAAGTGCACACCCCGGTTTCGCTCCATCGCAGACTACACCGGAAATATCTGCTACCATACTGTTTACCGCGTATTGCATCTGCTGGTAATCTCCTCCCAGCATATAGATAATTCCGCAGCTCACCCCCATTGCCGCAGATATAGAACATCCGCATAATACGGACAATCTCCCCAGATAGTGCTTTGTATGTACTGTAAGCAATATGCTGATTGCCAGCCCCCGCAATATTTTTTCCTCTGTTATCGCAAGTTTATACCCTATAGAAACAATTGGTATCGTTGCAGTAAGTCCCTGGTTACCGCTTCCTGCTGTGCTCATTACGGGCTTATTACAGCCTGCCATCCTTGCATCAGCCGCCGCAGCGGTCATGGCCACGGCATAATTTGCTACGTCTGTGGCGATTAATCCACTTTTATTATTTTCAAGAATACTTCTCCCTACTTTCAGACCGTACTCATTTTCCAGACCTTCCAGTGCAATCCCCTTATTTAATACAATTACTTCTTTTAAAAATTCTAGTTGTTCTGCTGGCAGTGATTCTGCAAATGCAACTATCTCCCACAGTGTAATATCATATACTTCATCGTTACCGGCACATGCATTTTTTACTGATTCTAATTTATCCGCCTCTTCTTTATAAATAACCCGGCCATTTTTCATAAGTAATGTAAGATTTTTGTGATTCCCGGATATGACGGCAGATGCTTTATTATCTCCTGCTGTGACATCCACTTTCACGTACACCTTTTTGCTCACCTCAGCAATTCCGATATGGATCTTTTTAGCCAGAATCATTTCCTTTGCTTTTGCTTTTTGTTCCCTTGTTAAATCTTCTAAAACCAGAAGTTCTTTTTGGGGATTTGCACTGACTGCACCCAGGGCAACGGCAATATCCAATCCGGTCATTCCTGTTCCCGGAATCCCTACATTCATTCCGTTTTTAAAAATATACTGGCTTACGGATACTTCTATCTTTTCCGGAACCATGCCCAATTCCTTTGCTGCATATGCCGCCCCCAGAGCTGCGGCTGCCGGTTCCGTACACCCCAGTGCCGGGGATATTTCTGATTTTAGCAGTTCCAGATAAAATTTTTGTCTGTCTTGTACCATTTTATTTCTCCTTTACATCTGTTCCGAACCCTGAACAGACACACTCCTACTATAGTTTTTCCCTGTACTTTTTGGGCGTCGTACCCAGTTCCTGTCTGAATACGCGGATAAATTGCGATGTATCATTATATCCCGATAGAGACGCTATTTCTGTAATTGAATAACGGTCATCGGATAATAACTGTTTTGCTTTTTCAATTCTTACCTTCCTGATATAGGTAGAAAAACTGATTCCTGTCTTTTCTGCAAACATGTGACTTAAATAAGTAGGATTTAAAAAAAACACATTTTCCGCCAGCTCTTTCATGCTGATATCCTGATGATAATGAACTTCTGCATACTTTTTCATTGCATTTATGATATCTGTTTGATTTTCCCTCTGATTACGCCCGCGCTGCCTGCACACAAAATCTATCTTTTTTTGAACCGCATCCCGCAGGTCATCTAAGTTTTGAAAATCCAATAGCTGAAACTTAAGTTTTGCATGTTTCATTTTTGCATTTTCTTTTTCTCCTTCTAATACCTGATTAAATATCACTGTAAGGCGTACCATTAGTATTTCAATACTATCAATGTCAATTCCCGGATCTTTATTTATATCCGCCAGCATATCGCCCAATATCTCATATGCCATATCTCTATTCCCCTTTCCAAGGGATATCAAGAGGAAATCTCTCTGTTTATCACTCATCTGAAAACTATGATTTCTTTCATTTTCAATAACTTCATAAAATAATAGATGTTCCTTATAAAATATTTTGCTGGTTACAGCCGCCATGGCCTGTTGGTACGCTTCCTTTATACAGGAAGCTTCTCCCTGAATTTTGCTGATTCCTATTCTGCAAATGTACCCCTGTTCCAGAAGTAATTTCAAGATCTTTCTTTGTAAAAGTCCAGTCTGATGATCCACGCTTACAACGAGGGAACATACCTGTTTTTGTATGAATAGACAGCGAAATCCTGTCCAGATATCCATATCATATATACCTCGCAGTCTTAGAACTAATTCCTCCTGGTCCGGCTGATGGTTACGCTCAAAGTATATATTTAAAAACTGATATTTTGCAAATATTCTATGGAACATGCTTTCTGAAACAAAATCCTGTACTATTTCCTCGGACTTTATATTTTGATAAATATATCTGGTCACCATGTCTCTATCGGTATACTGCACTTTTTCCTTAATTATATTATTCTGTCTGACAAACTTACTCAGTTGTTCCTTTAACTCTTCATCTGAAATAGGCTTTAGCAGATAACCTTCTGCCCCCTGATTTAACGAAGTTTTCGCATACTGAAAATCTGCAAATGCGCTGATCATGATAACGTTGACCTTAGAATCCATCTTCTTCACCTTATGAAGCAAGGTAAGTCCATCCATTTTTGGCATACGGATATCCGTAAATATAAGTTCCGGTCTCTCCTGCCTATACAACTCCAGCCCCTTTTCACCGTTCGAAGCCTCTAAAATTGCAAACTGATGATGTGTATCATACTCTTTTATCTGCTTTATGAGAGACTGGCGGGAATAGATCTCATCCTCAACAATCAAGACTTTTATCATATGCGGCACCTCACCTTTACCCTGAAATTATATTATCTGCATAGAGTTTAACCTTTCACGGAACCGGCTGTCAAACCTTTTATAATGTGTTTTTGTCCAAGGCAGTAAATAACCAATACCGGAAGCATCGACATCAGATATGCCGTAAATGCCATGGTATAATCAAAGGAATATTCTGTTTTGAAGTTATATTGAAATAAGGGCAGTGTCCAGATTGTCTGGGAACGGTTTAATATCAGAAGGGGAAGCATAAAATCATTCCAGATCCACAATAAATCCATAATCAGCAATGTAGCAATCATTGGCTTCACTAACGGAAGGACAATTTTTACATATACCTGAAATACATTACATCCGTCTATATATGCAGATTCTTCCACTTCATATGGAAGCCCTCTGATGTAGTTTACAAACAAAAATACCCCCTGAGTCAGGCTGTATGCCGCATACAGCAGAATCAGCCCCTGTCTGTTTAACAGATTCAGATTTGTCATAAGCTTTGTTACCGGAAGCATAATTACCTGTGAAGGAATAAATAATCCCATAAGCAGGTAAAAATAAACTCCTTTATAATATTTTTTATTAAAGTTTCTGGCTATGGAAAATGATATGCTAGGTACAAAAGTTAAAATCAATAATACAGAAACCACTGAAATCAGCAGAGAATTCCTTGCAAATACCCAATAATTACTATTCTGAAACAAATTTTTAAAATTATGGAGGCTAAAACCGGCTGGCAGTGCAAAAAAATCCTTTCCCGCTTCTTCCAGCGTTTTAAAAGAGTTTATTACAACCAGATACAGGGGAAATAAGATCATAAATAATCCCAACACTATAATAAAGTTTCTTGCGATTCGAAACCCAAGACCTTCTCTTTTTATTTTCATGAGTCAGCCCCTCCTTTACTGGTAATCTTCAACTGAATGAGTGAAAATGCAGCCACAACTAAAAACAGTAAACATGCCTCTGCATTTGCCACAGAAAATCTCATATTTTTAAATGCATCATTGTATATTAAAATTCCAATTACTTCTGTGGATCTTACCGGCCCTCCACCCGTCAGCGCAAACGGGAAATCAAATGAGGTAAATCCCTGTTTGATAATCAAAATAAGGTTGACGGTCAGGGTAGGAATCAGATACGGCAGTGTTATAAAGCGAAAACGTTGAAAAACAGATGCTCCGTCAATCTTTCCTGATTCATATTGTTCATCGGGAATCTGTTGAAGCCCCGCTATAAAAATAATTGTTGGCAAAGCCACGGCCTGCCAGATATGTACAAAAACAACTGCCGGGAGCGCTGTCTTTCCCGACATCAGAACGCTAGCGGATAACCATTCAATTCCCAATGCCTGTCCCAGCAAAGGGACTACACGAAAAAACAACTGATCCCAGATAAGGGCAATGGTGATTCCCCCAATCATTGCCGGTATAAAAAATATAGATTTTGTAAATGTCTTGAACTTTTTCAGTGAATTCAGGGATAACGCTAATACCAGTGACAGCAGAATTACTCCTGTAACAAGCATGATACTATAAATCGCAGTGGTCTTTAACGATCCCCAAAAATTCGGGTTCTTCAGTAATGATATATAATTTTTAAATCCAATCATATGGTAGTCCGGTGCCATCCCATCCCAATCTGTAAAACTGTATCGAATACCGCTGATTACGGAATACATATAAAAAAAGCTGTACAGAATTACAGGAATTATTGTAAAAAGGAAATATATCACCTTACTGGACCCTAATTTCTGCTTTTTCATCCTTTTATTCCCCTTCCTGTTTTTTAAAGAAAGAGAAGCGTATAGGCTCCCCTTTCTGACTGGCTGATAAAGAGCATGCCTGATTACTGTGCGGATGTAATCTCAATGGACTTGTCCATATCCTCCAGGTACTTATCTACATTTTTATCTCCCCAGAAACCCTGTGTTACATTATACAAATCTAATACCACATTATTTTCTATGGTGGATGCCATCCAGTCATGAACCTGGCCCGAAGCAATGAGATCCAGCATTGGTTTAATTCCTTTATCCTTATGTTCTACTCCTTTTATGCAGGATGGAGCTCCATCGTTATCGCAAAAAGTCTGGGCATTTTCTGTCCTGGATAAGAATTCCAGGAATTTCAAAGCCGCCTTTTTTTCTTCTTCTGATGCTTTTGCAGAAATACAGACTGCGGCATCTATTCCGGATAATGTATTTGTTGTTTCTTTTGTATCATTGGGCAGTGGAAATACCCCAAGCTTTAAATCTGGATTTGCAATCATAATAGTTCCTCTGGCATAAGATCCTGTTATGCACATTGCAAACTTTTCATTGGCAAAAGCTTCATAACATGCCGTGTCAGACATCGCAAGTGCATCTTCATTACTGTAAGATAATAATGTCAGCATTTTCTCTGCCGCTGCCTTAAATTCCGGTTTATCTGCTATCTTTTCCTCGCCTTTTGCCGCTTTTGCAATTGTTTCCACACCATCCGGAACCCAGGCTATTGTGGAACACTGAAATGTATGTCCTACTCTGCCGGGATCTTTGCCATGAAGCCCCATTGGTATTTCACCGTTATCCTTTAAAGTTTTACAAACTGAGACAAATTCATCCCAGGTTTCAGGTACCTCCAGGCTGTATTTTTCAAATATTTCCTGGTTGTAGTAAACTCCCATATAATTGTGGCTGTATGGAAGGGCATAATCTCCCCCATCTTCCGCTTTTCCCATCTTCAGGGATTCCGGTTCTACCTGGTTTAAGAATTCCTGACCTGTCAGCTTTTCTACAAATCCATTTTTTACTTTTTGCTTAAACTGAAGCTGTGTCGGAAAATCTGTAAAGATAACCGGTATATCTCCGGAAGAGATTCTGGATGTTAAAACCGTTGGCGCATCCGGGACGGTATTCATTTCAATTTTGATATCCGGATTTTCTTTATTGAATTTATCAATAATTGCCTGATACCCTTTTTGTGGTCCTTCTTCTCCCTTTTGCTGAAAGAATTCAATCGTTAAAACATCTTTATTTTTCGTGTCTGTTTCTCCTTTTGCTGTTGTGGAATCTGTCGCTCCTGCTCCACATCCTGATAAACTCATAATTGCCATAACCGAACATAATACCAATGCCAATCTTTTTTTCATATTGTAAACCCCCTTGTTTATTATAATTTATAGTTATGAGCCGCATCCACTGCGGTCTTTATGTATTCCATACTGATATTTTCTCCCTGTATTGTACAATCTGCACCTATCATAAGTCCTTTCGTACCAAAGTTGTCTATAACCTGCTTTACTTCTTTTTCTATTTCTTCTTTCGGTCCGGTTAAAAATGTTACCTTTATTATTCAAACCTCCCAGGATTGGCTTTTGAAAA
>NZ_JNGB01000113.1:0-17914 GCF_001029355.1 Robinsoniella sp. RHS | reverse complement strand
CAAAAACGATTATAATTTATGAAAGGAAGCGCCGCAGAGGGGACTGCGGCATGCATGGGTGGGGATATGGCGGAATTTGTTATTGAGATGAACCATATCACAAAGGAATTTGGCAGCTTCAAGGCCAATGACGATGTGACATTGCAGCTTAGAAAAGGTGAGATTCACGCACTGTTAGGAGAAAACGGGGCAGGAAAATCTACATTGATGAGTGTATTATTCGGACTTTACCAGCCGGAAAAAGGGCAGATCAAAATGAACGGAAAAGAGGTAAAGATCAATAATCCCAATGATGCAAATGCATTGGGGATCGGAATGGTACACCAGCATTTTAAGCTGGTACATAATTTTACGGTATTAGAAAGTATTATTCTGGGCAGGGAAACCTTGAAAAATGGATTTTTAAAAATGGACGATGCCAGGAAAAAGGTCATGGAATTAAGTGAACGCTATCACTTTAAAATCGATCCGGATGCGAAGATATCGGATATAACGGTTGGAATGCAGCAGAGGGTGGAGATCCTCAAAATGCTTTACTGTGACAATGAAGTTCTGATTTTTGATGAACCGACTGCAGTTCTGACGCCTCAGGAAATTGATGAGCTGATGAAAGTAATGAAACAGCTTGTAAAGGAAGGAAAATCCCTGATTTTTATTACCCATAAATTAAATGAGATAAAGGCAGTGGCCGATCGCTGCAGTGTACTGCGCAAAGGAAAATATATTGGAACCATCGATGTAAAGGAAACTTCAAAAGAAGAAATGTCTGAAATGATGGTAGGACGTAAAGTTAATTTAAATGTGGAGAAAAAGCAGCAGGATCCGGGGGATGCCGTACTTGAGGTTAAAAACCTTACCATTAAATCTGCAAATTCCCAGAAGGATATTATAAAGGATGTTTCCTTCCAGGTGCGAAAAGGGGAAATTGTCTGTATTGCAGGAATTGACGGTAACGGACAGTCAGAACTGGTTTATGGCATCACCGGATTAATGCCCCTGGATGAAGGATGTGTTTCCTTAAATGGCAGGGACATTACGAAAGAAAGTATCCGGAAAAAATGCCGGGACGGGATGGCTCATATTCCCGAGGACCGGCATAAACACGGTCTGGTGCTGGACTTTGATTTACAGGAAAATCTGGTGCTGCAGTCCTACTATACGCCCCGGTTTCAAAATCATGGATTCCTGAAATTCCAGGCAATCCGCGAATATGCAAAAAAGCTGATTACACAATTTGATATCCGGTGCGGGCAGGGGGAAGAGTCCGTAGTCCGGGGAATGTCAGGAGGAAACCAGCAGAAAGCAGTCATTGCCAGGGAATTGGACAGGGATCCGGATATTGTCGTAACGGTCCAGCCGGTCCGTGGTCTGGATGTAGGAGCCATTGAATATATACACAAACAGCTGGTAGCGCAGCGGGATAAGGGGAAGGCTGTTCTCCTGGTATCTCTGGAATTAGATGAAGTAATGCAGTTAAGTGACCGGATACTGGTAATGTACGAGGGGGAAATTGTTGCAGATGTTAAACCGGAAGAAGTCACTGTGCAGGAATTAGGCCTTTACATGGCAGGAACGAAAAGGAGCGCAGGTTATGAAAGAAAAGCTTAAAAATAAAAAAGAGCGGAAAGGGCTGCTTAATTTCTCGGCTTCCCTGATTGCAATTGTGGCTGGTCTGGCAGTAGGGCTTATTATTTTGCTGTTTAGCAATTCATCGGAGGCGCTGGAAGGCTTCTCTATGATCTTAAAGGGAGGATTTACCTCCGGTTCCTATGGGGTGGGACAGATGCTGTATATTGCAACACCTATTATTATGACCGGTTTGTCGGTTGGATTTGCATTTAAGACCGGTTTATTCAATATCGGAGCATCCGGACAATTTACCATGGGCGCTTTTGCAGCAGTTTATATTGGCGTGAAATGGACCTGGCTTCCGGCTGGAATACACTGGATTGTGGCAATTCTGGGAGCTGCACTGTTTGGTGCCTTATGGGGAATGATACCCGGACTTTTAAAAGCTTTCCGGAACGTGAATGAGGTCATCGCATCTATTATGACTAATTATATTGGAATGTATTTGGTAAACATGCTGGTAGCCGGTACGATTTATGACCAGATCAAAAACCAGTCACTTCCGGTTGCAGCGTCCGCAACCATACCAAAGGCGGGTCTGGACAGGCTGTTTCCGGAAGCAAATATGAATATCGGAATTTTGGTGGCAATTCTGCTTGTAATCGTCATTTACATACTAATTAATAAGACAACCTTTGGATACGAATTAAAAGCCTGCGGGTTAAGTCCACAGGCGAGTAAATATGCGGGAATTAATGAAAAAAGGAACATTGTCCTTTCTATGGCAATTGCAGGTGCCCTTGCAGGAATCGGCGGAGCACTGATGTATCTGGCTGATGTGGGTAAATGTATCCAGGTACTGGATGTGATTTCTCCGGAAGGGTTCAGCGGAATTTCCGTTGCACTGCTTGGAATTTCAAATCCTATCGGTATTCTTTTTGCGGGCTTATTTATCGGTCATATAACCGTAGGGGGAGACAATCTTCAGCTATTGAGCTTTGCACCGGAAGTAATTGATATTATTATATCTGTGATCATCTATTTTGGGGCGTTTGCATTACTGTTTAAAAATGTTATTATAAAATTCATAAGCAGAAGGAGAAGGGAGGCTGAAAAATCATGAATATTCTTTATTTCGTAGTTCAGCAGACCATGTTTTTTGCCATACCGCTTCTGGTGGTAGCTCTGGGCGCTATGTTTGCAGAGCGAAGCGGTGTCATTAATATCGCAATGGAAGGTATCATGGTTATGGGAGCCTTTGCCGGTATCCTGTTTATTAATACCTTTGAAAATACTCTGAGCGGACAGTCGTTCATGATTCTGGCTATCCTGGTTTCCGGCATTGCAGGCGGTGTATTTTCCCTGCTTCACGCATTTGCATCTGTGAATCTGAAAGCAGATCAGACTATAAGCGGTACCGCACTGAATCTTTTTGCACCGGCATTTGCAATTTTCGTAGCCAGAATGGTGCAGGGAAAGCAGCAGATTTCTTTTCTGGATACATTCCATATTAAAAAGATACCGCTCCTTGGCGATATTCCAGTACTTGGAGATATGTTTTTTAAACATACATATCTGACTACATTTTTGGGGATTATCATATTAATTGCAGCTGCGATTGTGATTAATAAAACGAAATTCGGGCTTCGGCTGCGTGCCTGCGGGGAAAATCCCCAGGCGGCAGATTCAGTTGGTATCAATGTATATAAGATCCGTTATGCAGGCGTAATCATTTCAGGTGTCCTTGGCGGAATCGGCGGACTGGCATTTGTAGTACCAACATCCACTAATTTCAGTGCAAGTGTGGCGGGATATGGTTTCCTGGCAATTGCAGTTCTGATCTTCGGGCAATGGAGAGTAGGGAGAATTTTCGGGGCGGCAGTATTTTTCGGAATCATGAAGACTCTTTCCAGTACCTATTCCGGAATACCGGTATTAAAGGATCTTCCGCTGCCGGATGGATTGTATAAAATGATACCTTATGTTGCAACGCTTGTGGTACTGGCATTCTTATCCAAGAATTCCCAGGCTCCAAAAGCAGAAGGGATACCATATGATAAGGGCAGCAGGTAAGGGCAGCAGGTAAAGGCAGCCTGGGATATCCTTTTTCTAAACACACTAAATAAATAATAAAAGACGCATAAAGCGTTAATGGAGGAAAATATGAGCGAATTAAATGTATTAAATTATGTAGACCACACCCAGTTAAAGGCATTTGCAGTCTGGGCAGATATTCAGAAATTATGTGAGGAGGCAATTGCATATCATACAGCATCCGTATGTATCCCGCCCTGCTATGTAAAAAGGGTAAAAGAAACATATGGTGATCAGATTAATATCTGTACGGTAATTGGTTTTCCGTTGGGATACAGTGTAACGGAGGCGAAAGCAGAAGAAATTCGACAGGCTAAGAAAGACGGTGCCAGTGAATTTGATATGGTAGTAAATATCAGTGATGTGAAAAATGGGGATTTTGATAAAGTTGAAAAAGAAATCGCAGCATTAAAAAAAGAAGCCGGAGATTTTATTTTAAAAGTTATTATTGAAACCTGTTATCTGGATGAGGCGGAAAAAACAGCTTTATGTAAAGCAGTTACAAATGCCAAAGCTGATTTTATCAAAACCAGTACCGGATTTGGCACAGCAGGTGCAAAACTTGAGGATATCCGCCTGTTTAAAAGGGAAATAGGCGAGGCGGTAAAAATAAAAGCAGCCGGAGGAGTCAGAAGCATAGAAGATATGGAAGCTTTTATCAAAGAAGGATGCAGCCGTATTGGAACCAGCTCCGCAGTTGAATTGTTAAAGGGCAGGTCAGCAAAAGAATATTAGGAGAACGGGATATGAAGAAAAAATGTATTGCATTTCTGATAGCGGCAGCCATGGTTTTTACTATGGCGGGCTGTCAGAAGGGTGGGGAAGAGGAATCATCGGAATCAAATAAAAAGTATGAAGTGGCATTGTCGATGGATGTGGGGTCCATAGATGACCGTTCCTTTAACCAGGGGTCCTGGGAGGGGGTTCAGGCCTATGCCAAAGAACATAATCTATCCAGCAAATACTATGAACCTACCGAAAAATCGGATGATGCTTATACCAAATCTTTGGAACTTGCAGTAAAAGGCGGAGCAAAAATTGTGGTATGCCCCGGTTATCTGTACGAGGTTCCTGTATACAACATGCAGAAAAAATATCCGGATGTAAAGTTTGTGATTCTGGATGGATCACCTCATGACGGCAACGGGAACAGTGAAATTCTGGATAATACCCATTCCATTTTTTATGCAGAAGAACAGGCGGGATTCCTGGCAGGTTATGCAGCAGTGATGGATGGGAACAGGAAGCTTGGGTTTATGGGTGGAATTGCAGTGCCGGCAGTTATCCGTTTTGGATATGGATTTATACAGGGAGCAGATTATGCCGGAAAGCAATTAGGGCTTTCGAAGGGGGATCTGGAGATGAAATATACATATGTAGGAAACTTCGATGCTACCCCTGATAATATGTCAAAAGCAGCGGCGTGGTATAACGAGGGAACAGATACTATATTTGCCTGCGGCGGAGGAGTAGGAAATTCCGTGATGAAGGCGGCAATGTTCGTAGATAAGACCGTAATAGGGGTTGACGTTGACCAGTCCGGTGAATCGGATACGGTTATTACTTCCGCAGTGAAGAATTTGCAGAAATCCGTATATGATGTCCTGGACAGCTTCTACAAAGGAAAGTTTGAAGGCGGCGTATCCGTTGTCCTCGGATCAGAATCGGGTAATGTATTGCTTCCTATGAAAACTTCAAAGTTTAAGACTTTTTCACAGGCGGACTATGATGAAATTTACAAAATGATCGTGGACGGAAAAATACAGATTTATAAAGATGATGTGGCACAGGATGCAAAAGGCATCCCGACTGAAATCGTGGTGACGGAATTAATTAAGTAAGTGTATAGAACGAATTGATATTTGGAAAGGAGGATTGCCATGCTGCGTCAAGATTCTATGGAACAATTGCTGTCTCTGATTGAAAGTCTGGGTAGGCAGGAGCGGGAATATCTGGAGGATTATCTGGCAGAGGCACCGCTCTGGCTGATGCAGTCATTCCAGATTCAGAGACTGCCCAGGGGAACCATCTTTATACGCGAGGAAGAAGAAGTCAATATGATTTACATTCTGGTAAAGGGAGTTGTCAGGGCAGTAGATCACAGAGTATTGGGAATTGCCTACGATTATATGCGGTTTGAACCGATTAAAGTCTTTGGAACCATGGAAATCCTCCTGGACAGAGAAATATATGAAACGACTCTCTCTACCGTTACGGACTGCACATTACTGGTGATTTCCAGGCACAAATTTGAAAAGTGGGTAAGAAGTGACCGGCATGTCCTGCTTATGGAAATAAAAAGTATGGGGAACTATTTATTGGAGCAGGCAAAAAAGGAACGCATTTTTTTGTTTTTGCAGGGTGCAGACCGGATGATTCTCCTGTTTATGCGGCTATACGAGCACAATCAGGAAAACGGAATCTGTGATCTTCGGATGACAAGGCAGGAATTATCGGAAAGTTCAGGTCTCTGTGTTAAGACGGTAAACCGGTCGGTGAAGGCAATGGAAGAGGACGGATATATCACAAAAAAGGGTTATACGCTTGAGATAAATAAGGAACAGTATCTAAAAATGAAGGAATTCATAGCAGACAAAGTAGCAAATTATGAAAAGAAGTAAAAATATTTATGGTTGAAAAGGAGATTATTATTATGAAATATGCAGAAGAAGGTTTACAATATCATATTGGTGTAAGAAGCGGGGATGTAGGTAAATATGTAATTCTACCGGGAGATCCAAAAAGGTGTGAAAAAATTGCAAAACATTTTGATGATGCTAAATTAGTTGCTGACAGCAGAGAGTTTGTGACTTATACAGGATATCTGGACGGCGTAAAAGTAAGTGTCACATCAACGGGAATTGGCGGGCCATCCGCTTCGATTGCAATGGAAGAACTGGTGAAGGCTGGCGCAGATACCTTTATTCGTGTGGGAACCTGCGGAGGAATGGACCTGGATGTACAAAGCGGTGATGTTGTTATTGCAACCGGGGCAATTCGGATGGAAGGTACCAGTAAGGAATATGCACCTATTGAATATCCGGCGGTAGCCAATATAGAAGTAGTAAATGCGTTAATCGATTCAGCAAAGGATTTAAATTTCCGCTATCATGCAGGTGTGGTAGAATGCAAGGATTCATTCTATGGACAGCATGAACCGGAGAAAATGCCGGTAAATTATGAACTTCAGAGTAAATGGAATGCCTGGCTGCGCCTGGGATGCAAAGCTTCTGAAATGGAATCGGCTGCACTGTTTATTGTGGGAAGTTATTTAAGAGTCCGAGTGGGATCTGTATTTCTGGTAGTGGCGAATCAGGAAAGAGAAAAGCAGGGGCTTAGCAATGAAGTTGTTCACGATACGGAAATAGCTATCACAAATGCTGTTCTGGCACTTCGGAAACTGATCAAAGAAGATGGAAACAGCAAAAAATCATGATAGTGTTGGAATTCATGTTGAGTTAAGGAACTTATGGAATTATGTGAGTAATTCATAGGGTAAAGGTCTGTATGGAATAATGATGTGAAGTATATGTGGAAATATCCCGGCGGATAGGGCTTCTTAATACAAAGAAGCTGCGCCGGGTTTTTTTGCCTGTCTTGAAAATTTAAAGATTTGCTTAATTTTGCATGAAATGCATAATAATTCGCACAATAATCTTGACACTATTTCTAAATGGGATTAAAATCTATTAAATATTTCTATTTTTTGGAAACGTAATTTGGAACAGCTGGTGTACCGCTGTTGAAAGGGGACTAATATGAGTCAGGTTCAAGGCATGTTAGAACGGCTGCCGGCAGAAATGTCAAGTGTATTTCTGGCGATTACGGTTATAATGGCATTGGTTAATTGTTTTTTCGGATATCGGCTGCTTAAATTCTGGGTATCTTTATTTGGATTTGTTACCGGAGCGGGAGCTGGATATTTTATTGCCGATTATTTTATTCATAATTCAATCATTACAGTCATTGCGGCAATCATATGTGGTGTTGTATTGATGGGACTGGCATTTAAGGTTTATCTTGCAGGGGTATTTATTCTTTGCGGAGCACTTGCCTATTTTGCCATAAATGAAATAATGTCACCGGATATCTGGTGGAAATTTGTGATCTGCATTGTCTTAGGTCTGTTAATCGGGCTTATTGCAGTTAAGTTTGTGAGACCGGCTGTTATTGTAAGTTCCGGAATCCATGGCGGAATATCTTCGGTTGGTGCTATTTTAACAGCAGCCGGTCTGAAGGACCACACTATGGCAGTTGTGGCAGGTCTGGTACTTGCATTGGCAGGAATTTTATTTCAGTTTGCCAATACCAGAAGGCTGGAGCGTCCTTAATCGGCAAAGCCCAATTCTTTTGTGTACAAAATCAAGAAAATTCCTTGCAACAACGGTTAACATATGGTATAGTATCTCCTGTCAAAGACAAATGTCCAATTAGGGCATACAATGACAACTCTGGAGAGTCTCAAAGAACGGGCGCCGAAGGTGTACAGTGGGTATAATATAATGACCCGCCTATCTCTCAGGCAAAAGGACAGGGCTATATCTGTATAAGTTCTACTCTTTAGGGGGCTGATTATTTTATCAGCTCTTTTTCTATTGCATTGAAACAGATAAAGGAGAGAAGAGAATTATGCTGAAACAAATGAACACGATATTAGGAAACATTGATGATTTCCTTTGGGGGATTCCCCTTATTGTACTTATCTTAGCTACGGGTATCTATTTGACGGTCCGCCTGAAAGGGCTGCAAATCACAAAACTTCCCAAAGCGCTTAAGTATATGTTTAAAAATGAAGAGGGCGGCCATGGGGAAGTGACCAGCTTTGCGGCTCTTTGTATGGCGCTTTCCGCAACCATTGGAACTGGTAATATAGTCGGGGTGGCTACTGCGATCGTAGCAGGCGGACCGGGTGCATTATTTTGGATGTGGGTTGCTGCATTATTTGGTATGGCAACAAAATATGCAGAGGGCGTATTGGCGATTAAATACCGGGTAATCAATGATGACGGGCATGTAATCGGAGGGCCTTTTTATTATATTCAAAATGGAATGGGAGTTAAATGGAAATGGCTTGCAAAATTATTTGCATTCTTCGGACTGGGTGTAGGACTTCTGGGAATTGGTACCTTTACCCAGGTGAATGGTATCTCCAATGCCGTTAATAATTTTTTTGATCCAGGCAATGCCTGGAGCGTATCTATTTTAGGAAGGGATTATTCCTGGACAGTGGTAATCGCAGGAATTATTTTGACGATTGCCGTTGGTATGGTAATCATTGGAGGGATCAAACGAATTTCCAGTGTATCCCAGATTGTTGTACCTTTTATGGCGGGGATATACATATTTGCCTGCCTGCTGCTTTTAGTGTTGAATTATAAGCATATCCCCAATGCATTTAAAGCAATTTTTGAGGGAGCATTTGGCCTTCGGGCAGCGGCAGGAGGAGCGCTGGGAAGCATAATGGTGGCAATGCAGAAGGGAATAGCGCGCGGAATTTTCTCAAATGAGGCAGGCCTTGGAAGTGCTCCCATTGCAGCAGCGGCAGCTCAGACAAATGAGCCGGTCCGCCAGGGATTAGTTTCTATGACAGGAACTTTTATTGATACAATTGTAATCTGTACGATGACGGGGCTTACTATCGTTATTACGGATACCTGGAATATCGGATTGGAAGGGGTTGCGGTGACCACAGCGGCATTTCAGCAGGGGCTTCCATTCAGTAATACGGTCAGTGCATTTATATTGATGGTATGCCTTGTATTTTTTGCATTCACCACAATATTGGGCTGGGATTATTATAGCGAACGGTGCCTGGAATATCTTTGCGGATATAATAAAAAGATATTAAATGGTTACCGGTGGCTGTATATCCTGGCAGTCTTTATCGGTCCGTTTATGACCGTATCTGCAGTTTGGATAATTGCGGATATTTTCAATGCATTAATGGCACTGCCCAACTTAATTGCAATATTGGTATTAAGCGGCGTTATCGTATCAGAAACGAAAAAATATTTTTCCAAAATCAAATAATCTGCAATAACATTTAAAAACATCACTTTCTGATAAAGTGATGTTTTTAAATATAAAATAAAATCACTTGAAATAAAATCTGAACAGTGATATAATACAAACATAAAATCTAAATATCCAATTCTAAGAAGACATTTCCGTCTTCAAAATCACAATGAAAAAATTAATAAAGGAAATGATTGTGTATGTAAGTATATCTTTTTATTCATTACGTCATAAGGGTTTCCGTTATGAAAGGGGGATCTATGGCGTGTTATAATTCATATGCGCATCAGTGGCACCCGGCATTTTTTGCATCATGGCAGATCGAATTCCAGGAAGAATCAGGTGAATTAACATTTAAAAATGAACATATGATAGGGACGAAACCGAAGCAGATCGATGTACTGGTAATAAAAAAATCTGTAAATAAAACCATAAAAAAGAATATTGGACGTATTTTCAGAATGCATAATATTATTGAGTACAAAAGTCCTGAGGACTATCTCAGTATAGATGATTTTTATAAATGTTATGGCTATGTATGTTTTTACAAGTCGGATGGGAATAAACAAAATGAGATCAATATTTCAGAAATTACATTAACACTGGTAAGCAGTGGTTTTCCAAGAAATTTAGTCAAACACCTGAAGCAGGTAAGGGGATGGAAGGTAGAGAAAATCGAGAGGGGGATATATTATGTCAGCGGCAATATATTTCCAATACAGATCATAAACACAAAAAAATTGTCAAAAGAAAAGAATTTATGGCTTAAAAGTTTAAACCTGCATTTAGAATCAAAGGATATGGTAAACAGCCTGATCCAAGAGTACGATGAACACAAGGATGAAAAGTTATATAATTCGGCGATGGATATCATAGTGAAAAACAATATCCGTATTTTTAAGGAGGTGAATGAAAATATGTTGTGTGCAGCATTAGAAGATCTTATTAAAGAACGTTTAGAGAGGGAAGTAAAGATAGCACTGGATGAAGCAGTAAGTAAAGCAGTAAATAAAGAAGTAAATATAGCAGTTGATAAAGCAGTAAGTCAGACCACCGATAACATTCTCAACGCTTTGGAGGAGATACATAATCAGATACCGATAAGTGAAATCAGAAAAAAATACCATCTGTCAGAAGCAGAGTGGATTCGCATGGAAAAACTCGCTTTATATTAAAACCTTTGTCAGTGCAGTAAATTTTTGCTGCACTGACAAAGGCTTGTGGTATTTATCATAAAAAGCAGGGAGGCACTAGAGCCTGTTTGAAAATTCATTCTCGTCATCTGCACGCCCCACTTTGTGGGAGATTTGCCCCGAATTCAGGTTACGTAGCCCGCTACGCGCCCTTCATCCGGGACAAATCTCCCACAAACTGTGACGCACAGCTGCCAGAAAGCAATTTTAAAACACGCTCTAGTCATTCTCATAGGTCTTTAAGATACGCTCAGCAATAATTCTTCTGGTCACCCGGGTGTCCATTGCCTGCTTTTCAATGTATTTATGCGCTTCTGCTTCCGACATATTCAGATATTCAATGAGTATACACTTTGCCCGGTCCACTATGCGGATATCTTCGATTTTCTGCAGCAGCTGTTTATTTTCATTGCGCATCATAGACATGCGGTTATGGGATGCCTGGCATAACTTTAATGCGCTCCAGAAAAGTACTTTGCTGATTGGTTTGGCAATTGTGAATACTCCGTATTCTTCCACTTTCATAGAAATATCGTCGTAAAGCTCATTTTTCACGATCAGAATTACCTGGGTAGATCCGTCTGTGGCGATATTCCTTGCCATACTGACACCTGTCTCATCCCGCAGAGGAGAATTTATAATACACAGATCAAAACTGCGCTCGATCAATAAGCGTCTGGCTTCTCCGCAATTCGATACTGTGACCAGCTCACGGTAGGAACTTTGTGAAAGCATATCCCGGAAAACTGCAATACTTTTTTCTGTGGGGGATATAATTAGAACGCTGTTCATATCATCGCCGCCTTTCTTATTTTGATACAATCTAAGGACTGCTTTTCTCGTTGCTTATATGAGCTTAAAGTAGATCTGTTTGTAGAAGTCCTCTTTGTTCGCGGTTTTATCAAAAGCAAGCACCTCTTCTTTTTTGATAAGAAAATATTTTTCTAATAGTGCAGGATTTAAGGTTTTCCGAATAAAGCTGCTACTAGAAGCTATGCGGATTGCTTCCTCCAGAGAACCGGGGAGGGCGGTAAGTTTGTTTATGATTGTTTTATCAGCCGTAAAAAGGTTTACATCTACAGCCTCTGTCAGAGCGGCACTTTGTTCAATTCCATCAAGACCTGCATGAAGTAAAATGGCAAATGCTAAGTATGGATTCAGGGAAGGATCCGGTGAGCGCAGTTCCATTCTTGCTTTTTCTCCTGCCTGTGCGGGAATACGTACAAGCTGAGAACGGTTTTGATGAGACCAGGAAACGTATTTGGGGGCTTCAAAGGATCCAAAGCGTTCATAGGAATTCTGAATCGGATTTAGAAAAGCAGTCATTTCCGCCGCATGTTCCATAATGCCTGCCATAAAGCTTTCCGCTACAGGATTATGTTGTTCACCACTGAGAAAAATATTCTTACCATTTTGTGAGAGCGATAAATTAATATGAAGTCCGCTTCCACTTTCAAAAGAAATGGGTTTAGGCATAAAAGATGCGTAGAGGCCATTTCTTGCGGCAATGGCTTTTACGACAGATTTAAAGGTCAGCAAGTTATCAGCGGTGCCCAGGAGATCGCAGTATTTAAAATCAATCTCATTTTGACCGGGTCCGCTTTCGTGATGGGAAGACTCCGGAGTGATTCCCATTTCTTCCAGACACAGGCAGATCTCACGACGGACATTTTCCCCTTTATCAAGAGGCGCAATATCAAAATAACCGGCTTCGTCATGGGTTTGAAAAACAGGATTACCATCTTCATCGGTTTTAAATAAATAAAATTCGCATTCTGTTCCGGCTTTTGGCAGATAGCCCATGGTTTCACATCGTTTAATGGCAGATTTCAGAATATGACGGGTATCGCATACGTAGGGAGTTCCATCCGGGTTTTTAATGCTGCAATAGAAACGGACTACGCGGCCCTGCTGGGGACGCCACGGGAGTACGCTTAAAGTAGCGGCATCCGGGATCAGGAACAAGTCTGATTTTTCAACACCGCAGAATCCACGTATATTTGAGCCGTCAAAGGAGATTCCCTCACGGAAAGCCCGCTCCAGCTGGTCAGGCATAATAGATATATTTTTTTGCGTACCGAATAAATCACAGAAAGCAAGTCTGATAAATTTTACGTCATTGTCCCGGACAAACTCCAAAACTTCTTGTATTGTATGATCCATAATTAATTCCTCCTGATTTTTTGGTTAGAGTATATTGAAAAATCAATGCATTTATCTGAAGATTCTGACACAGGCATTTTTCGAATACGTTCTAAAAAGGATTATTAAAAAACAGCGTTCATCGTACAAGGTTCGAATTGAAATTCAAGCCCTGTACGATGAACGCCTTTGTTCAATAAGAAGAATACACTAATTTTTTTTCCTTGTCAATGGTCTCAAACAGAAAATATTTTCATCTAACCGGGTGGTTCTTTATTATTTTTTAATAAGTAAAACAGTGTTTTTTCAAACCTGATGTGATAAAATAAAAAGAAACATGCAAAATGCAATGCATAAGAAGAATAATAATGAAGAGGGATTCAGATGTCAGAAAGAAATCATGAGAATTTCGTTGAACTGTCCGGTGTAACCAAAACATACCATATGGGTGAGGTAGACATTCATGCAGTGGACGGCATAGATTTTCAAATTACAAAAGGTGAATTTGTAGTAGTGGTAGGTCCAAGTGGAGCCGGGAAAACGACGGTATTAAATATTTTAGGAGGGATGGATACTGCCACAAAGGGGAAAGTATGGGTTGATGGTGAGAATATTGCGGAGTATAATCCAAGAAAATTAACCGGATACCGCAGAGATGATATAGGTTTTGTATTTCAGTTTTATAATCTTGTTCCAAACCTGACAGCCCTGGAAAATGTTGAACTGGCGCTTCAGATATGTAAAAATCCGCTGAAAGCAAAAGATGTATTGGATGAAGTAGGACTTGGTGAAAGACTGAATAACTTTCCGGCCCAGTTATCCGGCGGGGAACAGCAGAGAGTGTCTATAGCCAGAGCTTTAGCTAAGAATCCTAAGTTATTGTTATGCGATGAGCCCACCGGTGCACTTGATTATCAGACGGGAAAGGCAATACTAAAATTGCTCCAGGATATGTGCAGGGAAAAAGGGATGACCGTAATTGTTATCACTCATAATTCAGCATTGGCACCGATGGCTGACAGGGTGATCAAAATTAAAAATGGAAAAGTTTCCAGTATGAGAATGAATAATGAACCGATATCGGTAGAATTAATTGAATGGTAGTGGGCATATGAAGAAAAAAGCTTTACATAAAGATTTTTTTATGGAGATAAAAAAGAGTTTTAATCGATTTATATCGATCTTTTTTATTGTAGCCATGGGAGTGGCATTTTATTCTGGGATTCAATCGGCAGCACCCGATATGCGTCTATCCGGTGATGCTTATTTTGATGAGAATAATCTGATGGATCTGAAAATAATTGGTACGTTGGGATTGACCGATAAGGATATACAGGCTATTTTAGCGGTAGATGGAGTCAGCAAAGCAGAATCAGGATATATGACGGATGTATTGTGCGGCAGCGGAAAAGATGAGAAAGTACTTCATATGGAATCGATGCTGCCTACTTTGAATAAATTGTCTGTATCAGAGGGCAGGCTGCCGGAAACTACCGGTGAATGTATTGTAGACGAAGAATTTTTATCTGCAAACGGATATAAGGTGGGGGATACCATACAGCTTGAAGAAAATAAGGACAGTGACAAAGTATTAAAGAACAAAGAGTTCAAAATTGTTGGAACCGGTAATAGTCCTGCCTATATTTCTTTTAGTAAGGGGAATACCACCCTGGGCACCGGAGAGGTATCCGGATATGGATATGTAATGCCGGAAGAGTTTGATCAGGCGGCATATACATTTGCATATGTGGAAGCAGAAGGCTCCAGGGATCTGACGTCTTATACGGAAGAATACGACAGGCTGGTTGATAATGTAACAAAAAATGTGGAAGGGATAGAATCTGTTCAATGCACCAGACGCTTTGCTGAAGTAAAGGATGAAGCGGATATTAAGCTCGCCGATGCCAGAAAAGAGCTTGAGGATGGGAAACAGGAAGCGGACGAAAAGCTTGCCGATGCCAAAAAGGAACTTAAGGACGGCGAAAAGGAACTGGAGGATGGTAAGCAAAAGCTTGCTGATGCCAAAAAAGAAGTTCAGGATAATAAAGCAACCCTTACTGATAAGCAAAAAGAGCTGGATTCCGCTAAAAAACAACTGGATTCGGCTAAGACACAGTTAAAAGACGGAAAAGATACCCTTGCTTCAAAAGAATCAGAGTTTCAGGCAAAATATCCGGAAGCATCTAAGCAGATAAAGGATGGGGAAGCAGCAATTGCAGCAGGTAAAACCCAGATCAGTAAGGCTCAGAGCGACTATGAAACCGGTAAGAAGAAGCTGGAAGCAGCTAGTAAGCAGTACGAAGCCGGTAAGAAGCAGCTGGATCAGGGCAAAAAGCAGTATGAATCGGGTAAAGCCCGGCTGGATCAGGCAAACAAGCAATATAAAGACGGAGTTTCCCAGCTTGACGCCGCGAAAAAGCAGTATGAAACCGGAACAGGTCAACTTGCAGCCGCGAAAACAGAATATGAAAAAAATGCAGCAGTTCTACAGCAGGCAAAGGTGAACTTCCAGGCAGAAAAAGAAAAGTTTGACATTAGCAAAGCAGAATATGATAAAAATGCAGCAGCGCTGGATGCCGCTAAAAGCCAGATTGCCGGGAAGCAGGCGGAGCTGGCATCAGCAGCAGCTGAATATGAAGCTAAGATGGCAGAACTCAATCAGGCTAAAAATGCACTGGCACAGCTCCAGGCGGCTATCGATGCCGGAACTGCAACAGCGGAGCAAATCGCCATGGCAGGGCAGCTGAAGGAGCAGATTGCCCAGAGCGAGCCGGTTCTTGCCCAGAAAAAGGCGGAACTGGATAAAGGAAATGAACAACTGAGGATAGAACAGCAGAAAGCAGCAGCGATGGAAGCAGCGCTGGCGCCGGCGAAGCAGCAAATAGAGGCAGGACAGCAGAAAATCAATGCTGCCCAGGCGGAACTGACAAAAAGCGAGGCGGGGTTACAGGCTGGCAAAGCAGAAATTGATAAGAACGAAGCAGCCCTTAAAGCAGCAAGTGTACAGATTAATGAAAATGAGAAAAAGCTTGCAGCAGCAAAAAAGGAAATAGATTCCAACCAAAAAAAGCTGGCATCAGCGAAAAAAGAAATTGATGAAAAGGAACCTCTGCTGGTTAGTGCCAAGACAGAGTTAGATAAGCAGACGAAAGTATTAAATGATGGAAAGAAGACACTGGACAGCCAGAGTGCACTGCTGATTCAAAAAGAAAAGGAACTGCAGGAAGGTAAAAATCAACTTTCCCAGGGAGAAGCCCAGCTGGCAGCGGCAAAAAAAGAGCTGGCATCAAAGGAATCTGAGCTGAACAGCGCAGTACAAAAGACTGCGGATGGTCAAAAGCAGATAGAAGACGGACTTCTTAAATTATCAGATGCTGAGAAGGAAATAACGGATGGCGAAAAAGAAATAACAGAGAATGAGCAGAAATTAAAAGATGGTAAAAAAGAATATAAAAAGGCAAAGAAGGATGCCAAAACAGAAATTTCTGACGGAGAGACGAAGATTGCAGATGCGGAGAAAGAGATCGATGATCTGAAAGAACCGGAATGGCATGTCAATGACCGAAGCTCACTTCCTGAGAACACAGGTTACGGTGAGAATGCCGACCGGATTAAAAATATCGGGGAAGTATTCCCGGTATTGTTTTTCCTGGTAGCAGCGCTGATCAGTCTCACAACGATGACAAGAATGGTAGAAGAGGAACGAACCCAGATCGGTACCTTAAAAGCGCTGGGGTACGGCAAGTTTTCCATAGCATCCAAATATCTGAACTATGCGCTGTTTGCTACTATTGGAGGAAGTATTCTGGGTGTTCTGGTAGGTGAGAAAATCCTGCCGTATATTATCATTACAGCCTACGGGATTATGTATCATCATATGCCTAATGTAGAACTTCCGTATAATCTGAAGTTTGCTGGAATTGCTACTTTTGCAGCGGTGTGCTGTACGATGATTGCTACATTTGCGGCATGCTACAAAGAGCTTGCAGAGACGCCGGCAAAGTTAATGAGGCCCCCTGCACCGAAAGAGGGAAAGCGTGTCTTGCTGGAGCGGGTAACATTTATCTGGAAGCATCTGAGTTTTACCTGGAAGTCCACAATCCGCAACCTTTTTCGATATAAGAAACGGTTTTTTATGACTATATTCGGGATTGGAGGATGTATGGCATTGCTTCTGGTTGGATACGGTATCAGAGATTCTGTCCGGAATATCGCAGTTTTACAGTATCAGGAGATACAGCTGTATGATGGAACCGTATTAGTCGATGAAGATGCATCCGATGAGAAGAGGGCAGATCTTGAGAGCTATATGAAAACGGACAGCCAGATTGATGCATCTGTAGATTCCATGATGCAGAAAATGTCGGTAAAAGTAGGGAAAAAAGACCTGAGTGTTTATATCATCGTACCAAAAGAGATGCATGGTTTTGATACCTTTGTGAATTTTAGAGACCGGAAGACAAAACGGCAAGTCAGCTTTGGAGACGATGGGGTGATTGTAACAGAGAAAACGGCTAATATGATGGGACTGTCAAAAGGCGATATCATAGAACTTCATAATGAGGACGGAACCACTATAAAAGCACCAATTGCAGATATATGTGAAAATTATCTGGCACATTATGTGTATATGTCACCGTCACTATATGAAAAAGTCACGGGAAAAAATCCGGATTATAACAGCATTTTATTTAAGGCGGTACCGGATGCCAAAGATCACGTGGAAGATGTTGGGCAGAATATTCTGGGGAATAAGGCGGCTCTTAGCGTCAGCTATACCTCCAGTGTAATGAAGCAGCTGGATGATATGCTGAGTTCGCTGGATGTGGTAATTGTAGTATTAATTGTTTCAGCAGGTATGCTGGCATTTGTGGTACTTTATAATCTTAACAATATTAATA
>NZ_JNGB01000112.1:0-11635 GCF_001029355.1 Robinsoniella sp. RHS | reverse complement strand
GCGGAGCGAGGGCAAGCTGCGTATTAACAGTTCAAAAAGCTCCGGTAAAAACAACCAAAATCAAGGTGCCGAAAAAGGTTACTTTAAAAGTAAAAGAGAAGCAAAAGATAGAAGTGGTTAGGAAACCGGTCACAGCTGCCGATAAAATTGATTACCGTTCGTCAGACAGTAAGATAGCGAAGGTTGATAAAAAAGGCATTATAACCGCAAAGAAAGCCGGAAGCTGTCATATAACCGTGACGTGCAATAAAATTACAAAAAGAATAAGGGTAATTGTGGAACGGAGATAACCGGCAACATTTTATTTTAGCCGGTAATCCTTCGGACTTGTCCCATACTTTTCTTTAAAGACCCGGTTAAAGGTACGCTGGCTTTCAAATCCGGCATCCATCCATATCCTGGTAAGTGTGTCGTTGGTAGAACGGGTCAGATACTGAGCGTAATCCAGCCGAATATTATTTAAATACTCGTGAAAGCCCATCTTAAGCTTTTTGGAAAAAATATGGGACAAATAATATTTACTTACGTTCAGTTCCCGCGCCAGCGTATCCAGAGACATTGGTTCTTGAAAATGCAGGGAAATATACTGAACCAGACGATAAGTCAGATCCGTATTATCAGGCCGGGCATTCTTTTCCAAAGTAAATAAAGGCAGTACATGGGCCAGGATGACCTGAATCCAGGCCCCCAGCAGAAATCCGGAGGCGTCTTCTTTTGAAGATGCCTCTAATCTGTCTAAGGCATATAAGATATCCCCGTGGACCTGATGAGATTTTAAATATGGATTCAGAGGATGGCTTCTTTTTAACTGGTTTAGAAATGGACCGAACATATTCTCATCAAAAATAAAGAGAATAACATCGCAGCTTTTTGGCGCCTCGGTTCGGTATGCATGTACGGTTTCCGGGAAGACAACCGCTAGTTCCCCTTTTGCCATTTCCAGAGTATGATCCTGAATGGTAACCTGTATTCTGCCTTTTTTTACATAAATAATTTCTACTGCATCGTGGAGATGAGCCGGGAAATTAAGATTCTGAATATTATTAATATGTGGCTTCTCAAACTTCTTCTCGTAAAATGGATTCATATTTCACCTCTCTCACTTCAGGCATTTATTACAACAACCATTAGCAATTTTTGGCTACAAAATAATGTGATATGACAATCATTATAAATGGATTACTGCTATAATGCAATTAAATTAAAAAGGATTACCGCATAATTCAATTAAATTAAATGGTGAAAAAAAGAGAGGAGATTTAAGATGGAAACAAATAAAAAAGTACTTATTTTTCAAGGCGGCTGGGACGGACACGAGCCGGATAAGGTAGCACGGAGGTTCTCTGATCTATTAGAAAAACATGGGTATACATGTACTATTTCAGATACCCAGGAGGTTTTAGGAGATCTGGATATGCTGATGGGGCTGGACTTGATTGTTCCTTGCTGGACCATGGGTGAGATCAAACCGGAATACCGCCAGAATATCGTGAAAGCAGTGGGTGCAGGAGTAGGGCTTGCCGGATGCCACGGCGGTATGTGCGATTCCTTTCGAAATGATGTGGAATGGCAATTTATGACTGGCGGACAGTGGGTCAGCCATCCGGGGGGAGACGGTGTGGATTATGAAGTCAACATCAAGTTTGGGTCAAGCCCTATTGTAGAAGGAGTATCGGATTTTCATGTCTGCAGTGAGCAGTATTATCTCCATGTAGATCCAGCGGTAGAGGTGCTCGCCACAACTCGTTTTCCGGTTGTGGATTATTACCACAGTGCTAATAAATGTGTGGATATGCCGGTTGTCTGGACAAAATTCTGGGGGAATGGAAGAGTATTTTATAATTCCCTGGGGCACCACGATGATGTATTTGAAAAATTCCCCACCGCTCAGATAATCATGGAGCGGGGGCTTCTATGGGCAGCAAAGGGCAGGCAGTATGCCCTGGATCACGGACTTACAACAGAGCGGTTTGAAAGCACCGCAAAAATGTATTAGGAGGGACCGTTATGGAAAAAGTAAAAATCGGAATATTGGGACTGGGTGCCATCAGCGGCATTTATTTAAAAAATCTTAGCAGTGTGTTTCGGAATGTGGAAATTCTGGGGATCTATGATCTGATTGAAGAAAAGGCAGAAAAAGTACAGGAAGAGTACCATATTTCAAAAGTATATAAAAATATGGAAGAAATGCTGGATGACCCCGAAATCGAAATTGTGCTTAATTTAACCAGACCGCTGGAGCATTACCATGTTACAAAATCAGCTCTTCTGGCTGGGAAACATGTATATAGTGAAAAACCGCTGGCAACTACTTTTGAGGAAGGTAAGGAGTTAGTTGCTCTGGCAAAACAACAAAACTTACTGCTTGGAGGTGCACCGGATACATTTCTGGGGGCGGGAATACAGACCTGTAAAAAAATAATAGATTCGGGATTTATCGGCAAGCCCATAGGAGCTGCGGCGTTTATGATCTGTCATGGGCATGAGAGCTGGCATCCGGCTCCGGAGTTCTACTATCAGACCGGAGGAGGACCAATGATGGATATGGGCCCCTATTACCTGACTGCCCTTGTGAATCTTATGGGCAGCGTAAAAGGACTGACCGGAATAGCGAAGAAAAACTTTGAACATCGGGTTATTACCAGTGAACCTTTATATGGAAAGACAATTGATGTAGAGGTACCCACTCATTATAATGGTATTCTTGATTTTGAAAGTGGGGCTACGGCTACGGTTACCACCACTTTCGATGTATATTATACTCAGCAGGCAAGATTTGAAATCTACGGTACAGAAGGAACTTTAATTGTACCCGACCCGAATACCTTTGGAGGACCGGTTAAGCTTTTGAGTGGAAAAGAAAATGAATACAGGGATATGCCGTTATTATTTGACTACAGTGAGAACAGCAGGGGACTAGGATTGTCTAATATGGCTGATGCCTTGAGAGGACTTGATGAATTCAGGGCAAATGGCGATCAGATGCTACATGTATTAGAAATCATGACCGGGTTTGAGAAAAGCAGCAATGCAGGCAGTTATTTAGAGCTGGCTACAAGGATATAATAAGTTAAATGTGCACATAAACAGGGGTTATGCTATGAAAATAGAGTAATCTCTGTTTTTTTGACATTTTGTTAGGTGCACTTTGATAGCAATTATATGAGAAACAATATATGGGCTATTTAGACAAAGACGGTGATAATAATACAAATAAAACAAATTATTGTGCAAATCATAAATAAATATAAACAAAAGAAAGAAATTTTTTAGTGAAAGTTCTTAAATTGTTCACAAATTCTTACTATTTTGTCCACGATAGAGGTTTATAATACTATTATATACTAAGCAGAGAGGAGGAAGACAACATGACAAGAATTCCCGTTCATTTTAACACAGCCAATGATTTATTAAAATTTGTGAATATCGTAAGCCGCTACAATTATGATGTAGAGCTTAAATCCGGTGACTGTGTTCTGGATGCCAAGTCCATTGTCAGTGCAATCGTGTTAAGCCCATCCAGTGATTTAGAGATGCTCGTTAATACAAATGATTGTCAGGATCTGGTAGAAAACGTTTCAGCATATGCATGAAAACCTGAGAATGGAGATAAAGACAATGTATAATGGAATGATATAGCCTGAAGATTGGTGAAAACGTCAATCTTCGGGCTATTTTAATGTCTATAGATAAATTAAAAAGCAGGCTTTTGAAAGAATTACAAACTATGCTAAAAAATTACAACAAATTCCATGATATTTTTATAGATATTGGTATTTTTTTCTATTAAAATAAGAATATTATAAAATAATAATGGAGGCGGGAAGATGAGAAAGGTATTGAAAAAGACTATGTCTGTGGTGTTGGCAGCATCACTTCTGGCTGGATCAGTAGGAGCAGTTGATGCAGCAGAAATGAAAAACAAAAGCGCAAGGCGGGGAAATGCAGATTATGTTTCTAATCAGGGAGAGCTGATTACCACTCCATTTGTACAATTACCGGTGGGGGCGGTGCGTGCAAATGGATGGCTTGAAAACCAGCTGTTATTACAAAAAGTAAATTTAACGGGAAACATGCATCTGTTCAATGATTATAATGAAGCTACCAGTGCATGGCTTGGCGCAGAAAATGGGGAAAGCTGGGAGAGAGGTCCTTATTATATGAGAGGACTTGTTGCGCTGGCATATGTGCTGGATGATGAGGAACTGAAGACAGAGGCTCAGATGTGGGTAGAAGCAATTCTGGCAAGCCAGAAGGAGGACGGATCTTTTGGAGCAGGCAGCAAGACTGACTGGTGGGCGAAGATGCCGGTTCTTATGGCAATGAGGGATTATTATGAAGCAACCGAAGCAGCAGCAAAAACGGATGAGCGGGTAATTCCTTTTATGGAAAGTTATTTCCGGTACCAGGCAGCAGCACTGCCGAACAATCACTTAAGCAACTGGGCGGATGCTCGTGGCGGAGATAATATTGACAGTGTTTACTGGCTGTACAACCGGCTTTATAATGATTCTGATCCGCAGTCATCTGATTGGCTGCTTGACCTGGGTAACATATTGGAAGAGCAGACAACAGACTGGACAGGCCAGTATAATGATACGACTGTCCGCCAGCACGTGGTAAATACCAGCCAGGGCATGAAGACTCCGGCTGTATATTATCAGTATTCAAAAAATGATAGAGATAAGAATGCGCTTCAGAACGGGCTGCTGAATATGTCCATTGACCATGGGCGGGTAGACGGGCTTCCCAATTCGGATGAGGCAGCAAGGGATAACCGAAGTACCAGAGGTACGGAGAACTGTGGTATTGTGGAAGGGCTGCTTTCATCAGAGATCGCAGAGAAAGTGCTGGGAGAAGCATGGATTGGTGACCGAATTGAGAAATTGGCTTATAATGCTCTTCCGGCTGCTTATACACCGGATATGTCCGGACATGTCTACTATGTCCTGCAGAATCAGGTTATGGCAACACTGGGAAATCATGAATTTGACTGCGACCATGGCGACAGCTCGGCATTCGGAGCACCGCTGGGATTTGACTGCTGCTATTCCAACACACATATGGGATGGCCGAAGTTTGTTCAGAATATGTGGATGGCAACTGAGAACAACGGACTTGCGCTGACCGCATACGGACCTAATCAGGTTACAGCGAAGGTGGCAGACGGAAAAACCGCTGAATTTGTTCAGCAGACTGATTATCCGTTTAAAGATGCTATTCACCTGGATTATAAGGGAGATACAGCAGATTTTGAACTTCAGCTTCGAATTCCGGAATGGGCAGTTGATCCGGTTGTTAAAGTAAATGATACAGTAGTTCAGGGCGTTGTGAACGGAGAATACTATAAGGTAGACCGGGAATGGAAAAAAGGAGATACCATTGATCTGGTATTCCCAAGTGAGATTGCAACATCATCCTGGTACAACGACTCTGTGGCAGTAGAAAAAGGACCGCTTCTTTACGGGCTTAAGATAGAAGAGGACTGGCGGGTAGAGGAAAGCAATGATGCCAGGGAATTAAAGGTAGAACATCAGGAACAATCTCCGCTTAGAGAAGTATATCCGGCATCCCAGTGGAATTATGGATTGGTTGTAGAAGATGGATTTCAAGTGTCATACGCAGATGAGGTGGCTCTGCAGCCATTCAGCACCCAGACAGCACCGGTTACCATCAAAGCTACCGGACAGTTAATACCCGAGTGGACCTATGATGGCAATATTGCAGGACCTCAGCCATTTGGAGCAACACCGGCAGATGAAAGCTTACAGACCGATATAGAATTAATCCCTTACGGCAGCGGCAGACTGCGTATATCCCAGTTCCCGGCAATCGGAGAGCCATACACAGATGTTGTGAAGGCAGAGGGCGACAGCAGTAAAATTAAGCATCTGGGTAATATTTATCAGGAGTTTAAAAATATTATTGTACCGGCTGCTCAGAATTATACTTTAACGGTAGAAGGAAGCGGACAGGGAGAGGTTATTGTAAATAATAAAGGAAAAGTGTCAGTTGATCTTACTTTGGGCTCTGCAACACTGGAGGGTCTGAAAACCTTAATTTCAGACGGTAATTTCAAATTCACCAACGGATATTTTAATAATCTTCGGTTTACTGAAGGGCTTCAGGTAGACAGACTGGTGGTTACACCGGTAAATATGGAAATTACGGATATTAATATTGAAAGCTATAGCCGTACAGATGATTACATTAAGATTAATACCAATTTAAATGCTCAGGAGACACCATATGAACTTCTGTATAAGACAACGAAAGAAGGGGATTTTACCAACAGTATTATCGGATTTGAGTCCCAGACGGCGTATATTACAGGAATTGATCCCACGCTGGACTATTATGTACAGATCGTTGCAAAGGTTCATGGTGAAGATAAAGCAAGCGATGTCATTGTATTAAAGGCTGAGGAAGTCAACGGTGGCGGATTAAAACCAAATCCGGGTGCGCCCAATGCCCAGTATTCCGGATTCACAACCCTGAACTATATGGAGGACGGGTCAGCAGGATGGGTGAAGTATGATCCGGGAAATAATATCAGGTATATACAGGATGAAAATGAAGGCAGAACGGTAGCAAAAATCGGTAAAAATGAAAGAGTTAAGATGACTTATGAGCCGGCGGACGGTTCGGCACAGAACTGGACGGATTATGTAGTTACCGGAACGGTATCTGTTGATGAGATGTCAAAAAATAATGCAGGTATTATCTTCCGCGGAAGTAATTTTGGAGATGATCCGGATGCTTATGCAGGATACTTTGCTGGTATTGGAAGAGTTGATTACAATGATGGCAATGTCCATGGCCTGGGACTTATGATTGGCTATGCAGATGGACAATGGCATGACATTAAGGGATTTTCCATGCCGGAACTTCAGACGAACACAAAGTATGATATTAAGGTAGTAGCGTTTGGTGACCAGTTTGCTGTTTATTTAAAAGCTCATGACGATGCAGATTATGAATTTATTGCAAAATTCAGCGATTCCAGATTCTCAAAAGGAACAATTGGTTTCCGTTCCTACAATGAGGCATTTACCGCGTATGGGGTAGATGTGAGACCGGTTGTGCAAGAAGACCTTGGGGTATTTGAGGAAACTGAGGAAGAACCGGGAGAACAGCCAAACGAAGTACTTTTCACTGATGATTTTAGTGATGCACAGAAATCCCAGGAGAATTGGCTGAAGGTACCAAATCAGGCAGATATCCAGTTTGTGGATGAAAAAGTGGTACTTGGATCAAGTACAGATATGAAGCTGGTAACAGCAGAGCCATATCAGTGGAAAGATTTTGTATATGAAGCAGATGTAACACTGCGGGGAGAAGGTCAGAATGCAGGTTTTATTTTCCGGTCTTCCAAGGAAGAAAGCGGCGCAGACAGTTACAATGGTTATTATTTTGGAATAGGATATGGCAAGGGTAAGGGAAGCTTTGAAGTTGGAAAAGCAACGGATAAAAAGTGGAACGGAATAAGCGGAACAGTGGAATCGGAACTGGTTAAACCTGACCAGGCACATCATCTTATGGTAATTGCATACGGTTCCAAATTGAATTTCTTTATTGACGGAGCCAAGGTTTATTCTATTGCTGACAGTTCTCACAAGATTGGGCGTGTAGGGCTTCGCGGATATAACAGGCAGTTCGAAGTGGATAATATACAGGTACGCACCCTGACAGAAGAAGAAAAAGAGATCTATTCTAAGATTGAAGTCGAGGAATTCGACATCACAGCAGAATCATTCCAGGATGGATTCCAGATTACATATCCAAAGACAACTGCTGCATCTTACAAGGTACAATATGGCACAGAACCCGGTGTATATACCAACGAGTTTGTGGATGTAAAATTCAACAACTATAAAGGCGGAGGTGTATTTACAAAAGATAAAGTTGCATTTGGAGTACCGTTTGATGGTACATATTATTTCCGTCTGGTAGGCTTGTCATCCGGACAGATTGTGGTAGCACAGTCTAATGAATTGATGATGGATACAGGATATCTGGAAGATACTTCAGCAAATGCGCAGAGACTGGATGATACCAAATCACAGGTGTCCGGAACAGATACCTCGAAAGCAAGACCGGCAGATCTCGCGCGCCTGAAAACAGCCATTGCAGATGCAGGAGCCCTTCAGGAAGCCACAGGAAATCAGATGGATTATGATCTGGCATCCAGCCTGCTTACGATTTCAAAATATGCAATAGACAATCGTGTAGCAGAGCCGACGGATCCGGAAGAACCAGATGAAACAGAAACGGAAGAAACAGAGAAGCCGCAGGAAACAGAGAAGCCGCAGGAGACAGAAAAACCGCAGGAGACAGAGAAGCCGCAGGAAACAGAGAAGCCGCAGGAAACAGAAAAGCCAGTTGGTCCTGTAAAACCAGTGGAACCTTCTAAACCGGTGAAAAAGAATCAGAGAATCAGTGCTAAGAATATTTCTAAAATATATGGAACAAAGCCCTTCAAATTAAATGTAAAGACAAATGGCGATGGAAAGCTTTCTTACAAGTCTGATAATAAAAAAGTTGTTACCATCAGCTCTTCCGGTAAAGTTACCGTTAAAAATTACGGAAAAGCAAAGATTACGATTAAAGCATCTGCTACTGGCAAATACAATGAAGCTTTTAAGACAATCACATTCGAAGTACGTCCGAAAAAGGCAGTGATTTCAAAAGTATCTGCAGCAGGCAAAGGCAGAATGAAAGTAACCTGGAAGAAAGATTCCAGAGTAACCGGATATCAAATCGTTTATGCAAGGAACAGTAAATTTACAAAAGGAAAGAAATACGTCAGTGTCAAAAATGCAAAAACCATCACAAAGACGGTATCCAAACTGAAAAAAGGAACTAAATATTTTGTGAAGGTAAGGTCTTATAAGACTGTGAAAAACCATAAATACTATAGTAGTTATAGTAAGGTGAAGAGCGTCAGGATTAAATAGGAGCCGCATAATAGCCGGAAGATATATATCAGAAGGTTAAAGAAAATCTGATAAGAAAGAAATCAAAAAAGGACAGGAAGCCATAACAGGCCTCTGTCTTTTTTTATTCTCTGCATTGTGTGATACAAGCTAAACTTGTAATTTTCTGAAAATGTAATGTCAAACCAGTGATAGTTTTAAGTCAGACCAGTTATAGCAATCTTTTTTAATCACCGTTATAATACAACTATAATCAGTCGTATGACAAAGCAGGAGGAAAATTAATGAAAAAGAGTAAGTGGATCAGCCTTTTATTAGCAGGTATATTAACATTGTCTCTGGCTGGCTGCGGAGGTGGAAATACAGCCGACACAGCCGGAACCGGGAGTGCAGCCAGTGACAGTGAGACGAATGACAAAGGAGAACCCTATACGGTAACCATGGTTCTGCAGGGAAGCCAGCCCCAGGATGAAGAGAGAATTGAAGGAAAGATCAATGAAATTCTGGAAAAAGAATTGAATGCCAAGCTGGATATTGTGATGCTTCCCTGGGCAAGTGCATCCCAGCAGCTGCAGTTAATGCTATCCGGTGATGAGAAAATTGACTGTTTTTACACGAATGCCACAGGGGCAATGAAGTTTATGCATGCAGGCCAGATCATGGATATGTCAGAGCTGGTAGAAAAATATGGGACAAACTTAAAAGAAATTTATGGGGAAGAGGTATTAAAACTGAATTCCATAGATGGATTCCTCTATGGTGTGCCAAACCAAATCGAGAGGGGAAGTATACCGGCAGTTTTCATGCGTAAGGATATGATAGAAAAATATAACATTGACACATCTGCAATTAAGGAACCTAAAGATCTGGAAAAAGTCTTTGAGGCTGTTAAAAAAGGAGAACCGGATATGACCATGCTGTTTTCTATTAACAGTGGGGATACACCTCTGGACAGGTTATTTCCGGGAGATACTTTGTCAGATGCAAATGGCTTAGGCGTACTGATGGATCAGACCGAAAATACGAAGATTGAAAATCTGTTTGCAAGCGACTGGTACATGCAGACTACAAAGATGCTTTATGACTGGTACCAGAAAGGATATATCAGCAAGGATGCAGGTACGGCAACCGAAAACTGGAGAACGGTATGCAAGGCTGGAAATCTGTTCTCACTGTTCTTTGCGTATCATCCGGGTACACCAGTGGAATTTAAAAGTTCTACAGGATACGATTTTGAAATAGTGAAGTTCAGGGATTACCCGATTAAAAACTGTCAGACCTATTCCGGTATTATTTTCTCGCTGGCACAAAACTGTGAAAATCCGGATAAGACAATGCAGGTATTAGATTATATCTATGGTAGTAAGGAAATTATGAATCTGCTGAACTGGGGTGAAGAAGGTACAGACTATGTCATCGAGGATCAGGAAAATGATATTATCAATTATCCGGAAGGAATTACCACGGATAATGTAGGATACAGCCTGAACCTGGGATGGGAATTGCCCAATCAGTTTATTGCCCACAAATGGAATGGAAGTGATCCAAAGCTCTGGCAAAAAATGGAGGAATTTAATAAGAGTGCAAAGGATTCAAAAGCAATGGGATTTTTATTTGACGATTCAGCGGTAGAAAGTGATGTCTCAGCGTTGGCAAATGTGGTGTCACAGTACCGGGGATCTCTAAACAGCGGATCTGTAAATCCGGAAGAATACATTCCTAAATTTCTGAAAGATCTGGAAGCAGCCGGAATCGATCGTGTGATTGAGGCCAAACAGAAACAATTTGATGAATGGCTGAAGCGTGATTAAAACTCTGGCACAGAATAAATAGAAATGGGATGACTGCCGTAAAACAAAAGTTTTACGGCAGTTTTAAAAAGGAGAATGAATGTGAATAAAAAATCAAAGTTGCTGGTTTATAAAAAACATTTCCCGCTGTATCTTATGATTTTGCCGGGAGTACTTTATTTAATTATAAATAATTATATTCCTATGGCAGGAATGATAATTGCATTTAAGAAGGTTAATTTTTCGAAAGGGATTTTAGCCAGTCCATTTTGTGGATTAGATAATTTTAAGTTCTTATTTTCCTCCGATCAGGCATGGATAATAACCAGAAATACAATGTTATACAATCTTGCCTTTATTTTAGTAAACATGGTGATTGGAATTGCAATTGCCATTTTGATTACCCAGGTACGCAGTAAAAAAATGAAAAAATTATACCAGAGTGCGATCCTGCTTCCGTTTTTAATGTCTATGGTAATTCTTAGCTACATTGTTTATGCCATGCTGAGCGCAGAAAATGGAATGGTAAATAACTCCATATTAAAGGCGCTTCATATTGATCCGGTACAATGGTATCAGAGACCGGAATACTGGCCCTTTATATTAGTAATCGCAAACTGCTGGAAAGGGGTTGGGTATGGATGCTTAATCTATATTGCGACTTTGATTGGCATAGATCCCACATTTTATGAGGCGGCCAGGCTGGATGGGGCAACGAAATGGCAGGAGATTAAGAAAATTACCCTTCCATGTATGGTTCCTACGATAATTACGCTGCTTCTATTAAGTATTGGGAGAATCTTCTATTCGGATTTCGGGTTATTCTACCAGGTTCCCATGAACTCCGGTGTCCTTCTTCCTACCACAAATGTAATTGATACATATGTATACCGTGCTTTAATTGAACAG
>NZ_JNGB01000111.1:0-8231 GCF_001029355.1 Robinsoniella sp. RHS | reverse complement strand
AGTGTATTTCATGATCAGTGAAGGACAACGCAACGATATTAATTTCGCGATTCCCTTATTGAAACATGTAAATTTAAAAGGAAGTAACATACTTGCTGATCGTGGATATGACAGTGATAAACTGATTGACTATATCTATGAGCAAGGTGGTGAACCAACAATTCCATCAAGAAAGGGAGCAAAGTTTGAACGTCATTGCGATTGGTGGCTATATAAAGAGCGGCATCTGATAGAAAAACTCTTTTTAAAGCTAAAGGCATTTCGTAGAATTGCCACCCGCTATGACAAACTTGCATTCACCTATCTGGGATTTTTGTGTATCGCTTCAATATTAATTTGGTTAAAATGACCAATGTGTAGCAATTTTAAAACACGCTCTGGTTCTGTTCTTATCTTAATCCTTAGTCTTAACCCTCCGTATCTGGGACGGAGATACTCCGTAAAATTTTCGAAATGCTGCCGAAAAATAAGAGGAACTGTTAAAACCAACTTCCTTTGCAATTTCCTGTATTGTCATGTTTTGCTTTTCCAAAAGCATTTCCCGTGCTTTTTTAAGCCGCAGCTGACTGATATAATCAGGGAATGTTTTTCCTGTATGCTGGTTAAAAAGCTTACTGAAATAAGAAACGCTCAGTCCATAGTGCTCAGCAACTGCCTCTACTGATAACCCGCAGTCACGGTAATTCTCCCCCACATAGACCTCTACTTCTCCCATAATATATACCGCATTAGGCTGCCGGCTGCTTTTTAGCTGGGCCCTGACTTGTAAGAACAGCTGGCAGAGCCACTCCTCTATGTCCGCCTGCCCGATAAAAATCTGATTGGTGAGAAAATCCTCCAGATACATCTCATACTGTTCACTCTTTTCCCCGGAAATGCTTTCTGAAAGCCGAATCACATCCGCTATGAGCTCTTTCAGATACTTCTGTGCCTCCAGGATATGGTAGGAGGTAAGATTCTTAAGAAGCCTTTGCATACATGCATTCAGGTCTTCCTCTGTATCATTCTTAACAAACCTTAAAATGTGGTCCCGTTCGGGTTCCTGTACCGTTCCCTGCCGTTTTGCCTTCAATACAGATTCGTCCGTCACCTGCATATCTTTTGCCAGTATATAATACTCCGTCAGCAGTTCTGCACAGTGATATGCTTTGGGAAGCCTGTCCGGCCTGCTGCAATGGGCAATTCCCATACAGCCTTTCATTCCATATAGGGTTTTTAATTCCTCCAGAAGTTTTCCCGCCTCTTCTTCAAGGGGGATACTGTCTGACCTTTCCTCCGTCATCCCATGGCTGTCATAGCACACCGCATGGGGGCCTCCCTCTTCTCTCATACTATAATCTAAAAATATAATCTCTCCCTGAGAAGCACGGTAACAGTGCATACCGCCTTTTCTATTTTCTCTCTTCACCCAGCGAATTTCCTTTACATATGCAAACAGTGCTTCATTTTTAGACCAGTCCTCCAGAAAATACCGCAGTACAATTACCGTAAAATTATCCGGTTCACAGTCTCCAAACTCAAACATTTTCTGATCAACCACATCCCCACTCCTGCCATACCGCAAAAAACGCACGGCTGCATTATTACGGATCTGGCTCTTCAGCAGGTTCATATTCTGATTCACATCTTCCAGCGCATCTGTTGCCAGAATTAATTCATCTTTTCCTTTTACCGTTTCTTCCCCGCTCTGTGCCAGTTGCAGTATATTGCGGAAAATAGCGCCCACAGGACGGTATACCCAGCCAGACAGCACCCACACTGCCCCTGCAATAACCAGCATCCCCAAAACAGTGGCAAATAATATAGTCTGAAGCGCCCTGTTTATCTGTATCTGGCTTCCCGACATATCCTGTATCCGCAGGGATAAAAACCTTCCATCCCCTTCCCTTACATAAGAAATTGCCCGTTTTTTCCCGTCTACGGACTCATTAAAGGAGCCTTCGTCAATTTCCTTTGTACAAATTTCCTGAAACATTTTCTGGGCTTCTTCCTTGTATTCATTTCTCTGGGCAGCAACCAGTTCTCCGCTCTTATGGAATATGTAGATGGGATTTACTGCCTTTTGGTTCCATGGTATGACTTTTTCCTGCACAGCATCCATATTAATCGCCAGCGCCACGCCATAGTTACTGGGCGCATTTGGATAATCCCGGTCACTCCACAGAATAACCATATGTTTTTGATATTTGCGGTCATTGGGCCACACGTAGAAGATATCTTTATCCGACACCGTATCTGAGGCTGCTTTCATTATCTCTTCTTTTGCAGCCACGGTTACCATTCCCGTATCGTAGCTTGCCAGAATATCCTCTTTATAGAATAAGATAACGGAAGAGATGCCGGTCATATTTCCAGCCATAGCTTTCATGGATTCATAGATCGTATCGATATGGGAATCTTCCCGCCCTCCGGATACCAGGAAAGCCTTCACATTCAGATTCCGATACAGGAGTTGTGCCTGATCCTGATACTGCATGACCTGATTCTCATAAGAGTTATTCAGATTACGCAGCATTTCCCTGGTTTCCTTATCCGTATCCTCCCTGATATTTGCAGACAGCCCGCGAAATACTGCAACATCTGTAAACCCGATGGCCAGCACAGCCACGGCAAAAAATGCCAGCAAAATCCGCATTTTGTATTTTAACCTTCCGCTTCTTTTCAGCCTCTTACAGAACCCCATCTTCTCCACGTTTTGCGCCCTCCCATATACTTTCCCTCAGGTTACATAATATCTCAACAGAATAGTAAAATTATAGCAAAATCCTATTGTTTATTCAATTTTTTGGTCTATTAAAATCATTGTAATCTGTTAAAAACATCTTATTTTGCATAAAAAGGAGGGAAGAAACCAAAATATTTGATTTCTTCCCTGCATTTTATCTATATTTTCAAACACTCGTCCCCGTCACTCAGCCAGATAGATACTGATCTTCTTCATGACATTTTTTACCGCGTCTTCTACCGACTCCCCTGTGATCAGACACTTCTTTCCTTCTTCCATCACCGTCTTATTAATCATATCGTCCAATAGAGCCGGAGTTTTTAAACTTTCGATTTTCTGCTTAAAATCATCAACATCACTAGTTGAAGGCCAGATCCGATCCAGATGAAACTCACCTCTTCCAGTATCGTCTACCAGCTCATAACTGTCTTTGAATTCCGCCGGCTTTTCCATATTTTTATCAAATACCTTTTGATTTAGAGGATAACCTAAGACCGAGATCGATTGCATATCCGACTGAAGCATCATTGTCATAAAGCGTTTTGCCAGATCTGTATTTTCACTTCTGGAACTGATTCCCATTGGATCAATAGGGATATATACCTCACCGGGTGCCGTTTTATATTCTGCATCACCCAATCTGCTCCTCATGGACAATATCCAGCATAGATCTTCTGCATTGGCTGCATTAGAAACATTAATTTTAGTATCCTCATACCCCATCATACCCAACAGATAAGTACTGGTTGTCATAAAACTTACCATTTCCAGCATCTGAGTGTCTGACAGGGTTTCCCCCTGAAATTCTCCATCATCTGCGTTCCCTGTTGTTCCCAGTTGTGCATCCTGGATTTTACTCAGAGAACTAAAAAATGCTGTCAGACTATTTTCATCTAAAGTTCCATCCTCTGAGATCCAGAATGGCGCTGAGTTTGCCATGAATAGTCGGATTAATACATCAGCCGGCATACTTCCCAAAATGCTCTGCGCCCCGGGATTTTCATTTCTCAGCTGTTCTGCCAGTTCCGCCAGAGAATTTAAATCCTGATACCGGGATACCAGTTCTGTTTTACCCATAACCACCGGAACTGAAAACCGCATTGGTACTGCTAAAATTTTATCTTCTTTTTTGTAAGATGAGGCAATGTTTTCAAAAATACCATCTGTATCTGAAACTTCTGCTATTACATCACTGATATCCGCTAATAAGCCTTTTTCCATATAGGATTCCGTGGGCATTCCATTTAAAAGCAGAATATCGGGACCCTGTCCGGACATGATATTGGTATTCAGGGTTTTTATGGCATCGCTTACAGTTATGGCATCCTCGCCGGTAAGACCTATATCGAAATTCACAAATACATCCGGATTATTTTTCTGAAATACAGTAACTGCCTGCCGGACAAGGGAATTGTCATACAGCGAATAGATCGTAAGCTCCTTCTCAGGCACAGCTGTCACATTCGGATCATATTGGTATCGTACCAGTGACATACTGTCTGCAACATAGTAATTTAATATAAACGAGTCCTCATTTATAACCGTTCCCCCCACAAGATAAGCAGCAGGGTTGTACATTTTCCCCAATGCTCCGTTGAAAATCTTTTCTACAACGGAACTGTCCAGGGTATATTTATAGACACCGGTAATATCTGCTATATAGATATTTTTATTTACAGGATCTGTCATAAATTTGGGCATGTTCGTCTGATTAGCCACCTTTTCCTTACTGGAAAAAAATTCATTGAGTACCTGGTTTTTTTCCTCTGCCTTATGGGATGTCAGGTCATATGTATCCACCTCTATATCTGCCGCCTCCCAACTGTCATTAAACTTGCTGTAAGCCACAAAAAGCTTACCGCCTATGGGAATCAGATCCGGAGATGTGAAATTTTCTCCATTGGATGCCATATTATAAGTATGCACTATTTCTCCTGTGCTGCAATTGATCTGAAAAATATTCCCCTCCATATCACAGCATATTAATTCCCCCTCTTCGGTGAATTCGGCTGCTGCAATTTCATTCAAGTCTCCGGATAAGGATATATTGATTTCCCTTCCATTACCATCTTTATCTATATATTTGTATATTCTATCCTCACCCTTTTTTGTTTTGTAAAATAAACTGCCATCATATCCAATTGCTATAGGTAGAACGCCTCCGCTCTCTAGAACAAATGACGTGGAAGATTTGCCGGAAGCCGTTTCCGTATCCCCCTTATCCTGCATATCATCCGTCAGCGCTTTAGGCTGCTTCTCCCAGGCAACCCATGTGTCACCGCTATCCCGGGATTCATAAACCCCTTTTTCGGTAAACGCCCTAAGGGTTTTGTCAGAAAGCGTTTTGACTAGTGTGGAAAGATCTCCCTGGGGTAAATTCAAATCCTGTTCTATAAATCTTCCAAGCGATTGATTGCCTGTTGTCTCCAGACTTGCATTCTCCTGTTCTCCTTTTTTGTCTTCTGGTGCAGTTTCATGTTGTTTACACCCGCCCAGAATAATCATTACCATCATTAATAAAACCGATAAAACTATTCTTTTTTGTCTGTTCATTGCAAATCCTTTCCTGGAGCGTACCTGATTATTCCTTCCCACCATTTGCACACCCCACCTCACAGGAAATTAGCCCGGGCATTCTTATATAATTCCTGTCTGTGATCATTATAACACAGACCTTTTTTTGCTGCCTCTAAGAAACCTTTATCTTATCTCTAATTTATCTCTAATTTTCCCGAAACAACCAAAAGGAGTTATTGATATGCTATAATATTCAAAAGATTCTGGATTTCTGCATTTTAGCTTTTGCAGTTGTTAATACCTAATGAACCGGATTGGATTCTATACAAAGGAGCTTTAAAATATGAGAATTTTAATTATTGATGATGATGTCAAACTGTGCCAGTCTCTTTCCTACAAATTAAAGAAAGAAGGCTTTTCTGTAGATATATGCCATAACGGGGAAGACGGGCTTTATTTGGCTTTCCAGAATGCCCATGACCTGATTCTTCTGGACCGAATGCTTCCGTCAATGAGCGGAACCATGCTTCTATCCAAATTAAGAGAATCCGGCAGTACCACCCCCATCATATTGGTTACCGCTCTTGGCGAAATTAACGACCGGGTGCAGGGGTTGGACACAGGTGCGGATGATTACTTGGTTAAGCCCATTGCTTATGAAGAACTCATGGCCAGAATCCGCTGTATCAGCCGGCGTCCAAGAAAAATAGAAATTATGCAGCATATAACCTGTGGGGATGTGACCTTCCACACGTTGGAAAAAGTATTATACAGAGACAGTCTCTCCTGTTCCCTGTCTAAAAAAGAAGGGGAACTGATGGAAGTATTTCTAAGAAACCCAAACCGGGTACTCCCCCGAATGCTGCTGCTGGTAAAGGTATGGGGACCGGATGCCGAAATCGAGGATGGCAATCTGGATAATTACATTCATTTTTTAAGAAGACGCCTGGGAACGGTAAACAGCAGCCTTACCATTAAAACGATCCGGGGGATCGGATATCGGCTGGAGGTCTGAATGTTTCATAAAATTCATATAAAAATGACTCTTTTTAATACCCTTGCCACCAGTGCAATCCTGATTGTTATGTCCCTTGCCGGGCTTTTTGTGTTTGAAGGCCTCTTAACGAAAAATGAATCTGCGGTCTTTGACAAAAATCAAAATGCGATCCTGACTTATCTGGACGGACAGAATATCATTGACCATGAGAAGCTTCTTCGCCTGGCTGATAACCGGTATTATACAATTGTACTTTTGGAAAAGGGCAGGCTGCTTTTTCAAAATCAAAGCAGGCAGGATTCCATGCAGAAAGACCTCATAGACACTGCATACCAGACCGCAAAAAAGGATTACCAGTTCGATATTGCAAATCCCCCTGTCTCCAAAAGAATGGTTAAATATCTGGACTTCGGGATGTCTTCACAAAATAAAAAATATTATGTTTCCGTTGCTTCCCTGCCGAATTCCACAGGTGTATTATGCGCTGTTATCCTGTTCGACCGCTCCCAGCTGTTCTCCCAGATCTTTCAGCTGCGCATGACATTTCTCTGCATTGACGTAACTGCGATTTTACTGCTGTATCTCTTTGCCAGGAGATTTACCAGGCAGATGCTGTCTCCAATCGAAGAAAACAGAAAACAACAGGTGCACTTTGTAGCCTCTGCCTCTCATGAGCTTCGTTCTCCCCTTTCGGTTATGCTCGCCAGCGTCACTGCATTAAAAGCCGCCGATGAGGAAGACCGTGCAGTCTTCTATGAAGCAATCGAGAGTGAGGGCGGACGTATGAAGCGTCTGATCGATGATATGCTGACTTTGGCCAATGCCGATAACCAATCCTGGTCTGTCCATTTTGAAGATACACAGCTGGATACCCTGTTACTGGATGTCTATGAGAAATACAGCCCCGTTGCAAGGAGCCGCCGGATGACTCTGCATATCACACTGCCGGATGGACCGGTCCCCCAATGCATTTGCGACAAGCAGCGTATCGAACAGGTTCTTTCCATTCTTCTGAATAACGCTATTAGTTATTCTCCCGGGGGCAGTTCCATAACGCTTGGCATTTGTCAGACCGACAACAAGCTGAAACTATGGGTTGCCGATAAAGGTTACGGAATACCGGATGAATTGAAGCAAAAGATTTTTCTGCGGTTTTTCCGTGCTGATCCGGCACGCAAAGACCGGGAGCATTTTGGTCTTGGACTTTGTATCGCCAGTGAAATCATCCGTCTCCACCAGGGTAAAATATGGGTGGAAGATAATCCGGGCGGCGGCAGCGTCTTTTATTTCACACTTGCCTCCCGCATACTTTAGTACTACAGCGAACAGTTTCTTAAATTGGGGTTTAGCTGAGGAAGGGGACACTTTGTATATGATAGGTAGTGTACGGAAAGAGAAGGGGGCGAGCCAGGACATTGATTTGGAAGGCTTACCGCAGAACTGGCATTTTCTAACCTTCCCAGAGCCCTTTTTGGCGGCACGCGGGCATTCGCTCCGAAATCCTGATGCATTTCGCAGCTCACTGCCCGCTTACAATCCGATGGGAGCCAATCGAATTGTATCCGCCAAAAAGTGCTCTGGGAAGGTAAGTAAATACTCAGCTCTGCTATACGCCTTCCAAATCAATGTCCTGGCTCGCCCCCTTCTCTTTCCGAGATAGCATTCGTTGAAACAAAGCTGGTTTTCTCAGCATGATGGGACCCGGGGGTTGTGGAATGCCGGACGCGACTGGCGCAAAGCAACTGATCTTAGAAAACAGAATTTGTTTTTCATTTCTGTAACCAGAAAAAGGAGACAAACTTCCATCTTCTTTTACACAAACAGCCGAAACATACTGCGCAGCATCCAATAAAGAACAGCCTGCCACAGCCCAGGGGTCTCCGACCAGGCTGAGAAAACCAGACTTTGTGGCAGTAACTGGATCTCGGAAAGATGGGTGTGGGAAACTGGCATGGCGGAGGAGCGTAGAGCAGAGCTGAGTATTTACTTACC
>NZ_JNGB01000110.1:0-16989 GCF_001029355.1 Robinsoniella sp. RHS | reverse complement strand
CACTTTGTGTAAATCCGAAGGAGACTTATGTCAAAGTATCCATGAAAGAAGATGGAACGGTTTATTATCTGGCACAGGCACTTTGTGATAAAGTACTGGGCGAAGACAACTACGAGGTACAGGAGACTTATGTAGGAACAGATTTGGAATATAAAGAATATGAGCCACTATTCCCATTTACCACACCGGCGAAAAAAGCTTACTTTGTAACCTGTGCTGACTATGTTACTTTAACAGATGGTACCGGAGTTGTTCATATCGCTCCTGCATTTGGTGAAGATGACTCCCAGGTAGGAAGAAGATATGATCTGCCATTCCTTCAGCTGGTAGACAGCAAGGGTGAGATGACAGAAGAGACTCCATGGGCAGGAACTTTCTGTAAAAAAGCAGATCCCCTTGTATTAGAAGATTTAAAGTCCAGAGGCCTTTTATTTTCTGCACCGCAGTTTGAGCACAGCTATCCTCATTGCTGGAGATGTGACACACCGCTTATCTACTATGCACGCGAGTCCTGGTTCATCAAAATGACCGATGTAAAAGAGGATCTGATCAGAAATAACAACACCATCAACTGGATACCGGAAAGTATCGGAAAAGGTCGCTTTGGAGACTGGCTGGAGAACGTACAGGACTGGGGAATCAGCCGTAACCGTTACTGGGGAACGCCGCTGAATGTCTGGGAATGTGAATGCGGACATATGCACTCCATCGGAAGCATTGCCGAATTAAAAGAAATGTCGGATAACTGCCCGGAGAATATCGAACTTCACCGCCCATTCATTGATGCAGTGACTATCAAGTGTCCTCATTGTGGAAAAGAAATGCACCGTGTGCCTGAAGTAATTGACTGCTGGTTTGATTCCGGGGCAATGCCTTTTGCGCAGCATCATTATCCGTTTGAAAACCAGGAATTATTCAAACAGCAATTCCCGGCAAACTTTATTTCAGAGGCAGTGGACCAGACCCGTGGATGGTTTTATTCCCTCCTGGCTATTTCCACGCTGATCTTTAATGAAGCGCCGTACAAGAATGTTATCGTACTGGGACATGTCCAGGATGAAAACGGACAGAAGATGAGCAAGTCAAAAGGGAATGCCGTAGACCCGTTCGATGCACTTTCCACTTTCGGAGCTGATGCGATCCGCTGGTATTTCTATGTGAACAGCGCTCCCTGGCTGCCAAACCGTTTCCATGGAAAAGCAGTGACGGAAGGACAGCGTAAATTTATGGGTACTCTTTGGAATACCTATGCATTTTTCGTGCTTTATGCAAATATAGATGAATTTGACGCTGCAAAATATAGTTTAGAATATGATAAGCTTCCGGTAATGGATAAATGGCTGCTGTCGAAAATGAATACCCTGATTCAGACCGTAGATGAGAATCTTGGAAATTACAAAATCCCGGAAGCAGCAAGAGCATTACAGGAATTTGTAGATGACATGAGTAACTGGTATGTACGCAGAAGCCGTGAGCGTTTCTGGGCGAAGGGCATGGAACAGGATAAAATCAATGCATATATGACGCTGTATACGGCGCTTGTAAATGTATGCAAGGCTGCAGCACCTATGATTCCGTTTATGACAGAGGATATCTATCAGAACCTTGTTCGTAATATCGACAAGACAGCACCGGAAAGCATTCACCTGTGCGACTTCCCGGTAGCGGATGCAGCACAGATCGACAAGGACCTGGAAGCAAATATGGATGAAGTTCTTAAAATTGTTGTTATGGGGCGCGCATGCAGAAATACAGCGAATATCAAGAACAGACAGCCGATTGGGAATATGTTTGTAAAAGCCCGTTTTGAATTACCTGAGTTCTTTGTGGATATAATCAGAGAGGAATTAAATACCAAAAAAGTAACCTTTACCGATGACGTAAGAAACTTTACATCTTATAGCTTTAAGCCTCAGCTAAAGACGGTGGGACCAAAATATGGAAAACTTCTGGGAGGAATCCGTCAGGCACTTCCCCAGTTAGATGGAAATGCTGCCATGGATGAATTGAACGGAAACGGTTCCATTAAGCTTGACATAAACGGAACAGAGGTTGTATTATTAGAAGAGGATCTGCTGATTGAGACAGCGCAGACGGAAGGATATGTGTCAGAGCAGGATAACGAAATCACCGTTGTACTGGATACAAATCTCACTCCGGAGCTGATTGAAGAAGGATTCGTCAGAGAGCTGATCAGTAAGGTACAGACCATGAGAAAAGAAGCGGGCTTTGAAGTGACAGACAGAGTCGTGGTTTATGCAAAAGACAATCAGAAGATTGAAAAAATATTAGAAGAGCACAGAGAAGAGATTAAGTCAGAAGTTCTGGCAAATGATATTGTGACAGGCTCTGCAAACGGCTATGTAAAGGAATGGAACATCAACGGGGAGACAGTAACCATGGGCGTGGAGAAGGTGTAATATACCAGAAAACAGGAGGATGGTTCATGAGTAAAAAATTTGACAAGGAAGCATTTATTAACGATGTAAAGGCAAACGTAAAGACCTTATATCGTAAGACGATTGATGAAGCGACGAAACAGCAGGTATTTCAGGCGGTATCCTATACGATTAAAGATACAATCATAGACAACTGGCTTGCAACCCAGAAGCAGTACGAAACAGACGACCCAAAGACAGTTTATTATATGTCTATGGAGTTTCTGATGGGGCGTGCCCTGGGCAATAATCTGATTAACCTCACAGAGTATAACGATGTAAAAGATGCGCTAGAGGAAATCGGATTTGATCTGAACGTAATCGAGGATGAAGAGCCGGATGCAGCGCTTGGAAACGGAGGGCTTGGACGTCTTGCAGCATGTTTCCTGGATTCACTTGCTACTCTTGGATATTCTTCCTATGGCTGCGGTATCCGTTACCGTTACGGGATGTTTAAACAGAAAATAGAAAACGGTTTTCAGATTGAAGTACCGGATAACTGGTTAAAGGACGGCAATCCATTTGAACTGCGCCGTCCCGAATACGCCAAAGAAGTAAAATTCGGAGGTTATGTACGTGTGGTATATGATGAAACCACAAAGAGAAACCGTTTTATCCAGGAAGGCTGCCAGTCAGTGCGTGCGATTCCTTTTGATATTCCGATTGTGGGATATGATAACCGCATCGTGAATACACTGCGTGTCTGGGATGCGGAAGCAATTAACGACTTCCAGCTGGATTCCTTTGACAAGGGAGATTATCAGAAAGCAGTAGAGCAGGAAAACCTGGCACGTAACATTGTAGAGGTTCTTTATCCAAATGATAATCATTATGCCGGCAAAGAGCTTCGTTTAAAACAACAGTACTTCTTTATTTCAGCCAGCGTACAGGCAGCAATTGAAAAGTATAAGAAAAAACATTCTGATATGAGGAAATTCCACGAAAAAGTGACGTTCCAGTTAAATGATACACATCCAACAGTGGCAGTAGCAGAATTAATGCGTATCCTGGTGGACGAAGAAAACCTGGAATGGGATGAAGCATGGGAAGTAACCACGAAGACCTGTGCATACACGAACCATACAATTATGGCAGAAGCACTGGAAAAATGGCCGATAGAGCTTTTCTCCAGACTGCTCCCGCGCATTTACCAGATTATAGAAGAAATTAACCGCAGATTCCTTATTGAAGTTGGCAGAAAATATCCGGGAGACCAGAATAAAGTCAACAAGATGGCAATCATACATGACGGACAGGTGAAGATGGCACATCTTGCCATTGTAGCCGGATACTCTGTCAATGGTGTTGCCCAGCTTCATACGGAGATTCTGAAAAAGCAGGAATTAAGAGACTTCTATGAAATGATGCCGCAGAAATTCAATAATAAGACCAATGGTATTACCCAGAGGAGATTCCTGCTTCATGCGAATCCGCTTCTGGCAAAATGGGTAACCGCCCATATTGGTGATGAATGGATTACAGATCTGCCGCAGATTTCAAAATTAAAGATCTATGCAGAGGATAAAAAAGCGCAGCAGGAATTTATGAATATCAAGTATCAGAATAAGGTACGTCTTGCCGGATATATTTTAGAGCACAACGGTGTGGAAATTGATCCCCGATCCATCTTTGATGTACAGGTAAAGAGACTTCATGAATACAAACGCCAGCTGATGAACATTCTGCATGTAATGTATTTATACAACACCATTAAAGACCATCCGGAAATGGATTTCTATCCAAGAACATTTATCTTCGGGGCAAAAGCAGCAGCCGGATACCGCCGTGCGAAGCTCACCATTAAGCTGATTAATGCAGTGGCAGACGTTGTTAATAACGACAGATCCATCAAAGGAAAGCTGAAAGTAGTATTTATTGAAGACTACCGTGTTTCCAATGCGGAATGGATATTTGCTGCATCTGATGTATCAGAGCAGATTTCAACAGCAAGTAAAGAAGCATCCGGTACCGGAAATATGAAATTTATGTTAAACGGAGCACCGACCCTGGGAACCATGGACGGAGCAAATGTTGAGATTGTAGAAGAAGTTGGAGAAGAGAATGCCTTTATCTTCGGACTTACAGCCGACGAAGTTATAAACTTCGAAAATAACGGCGGTTACCATCCAATGGATTACTTTAACAACGATCAGGATATCCGCCGGGTACTGATGCAGTTAATTAATGGAGAATATGCAAAGGATGACCCGGAACGTTTCCGTGAAATCTATGATTCCCTGTTAAATACCAACAGCAGTGACAGAGCAGATACTTACTTTATCCTTGCAGACTTCAAGTCATATGCAGAGGCTCAGAGAAGAGTAGAAGAAGCATACCGTGATGAAACCCGGTGGGCGAAAATGGCTATTCTGAATGTAGCAAGCAGCGGTAAATTCACATCGGACAGAACCATCCAGCAGTATGTGGATGAAATCTGGCATTTAGATAAAGTAGTGATTGAATAGAGAATTTAAATTAAATAGCAGATTAAAATTACAAAGGTTGTTTTAATGTAAAAAAACCTGGTATCTTTAAATGATTGTGGGAAAACGGAAGCCATCCGGTTTATCTGCAATAAGATAAATATACCGGGTTTTTTGCTGCCCTTTATCCTATAAGTTGCGTATATCATTCCTATAAGAGTTGTATCAGATAAATAATAAAAAATTATCCCTGAATTATGCATAATATAGAAATACGGTAATATACATAAGACAAGGAAGGTGCGCCATGAAGGAAAAAATAAAAAATATTCTAGCATTAATTTTACTGGTACTCTTATTGCCTTATGTTATTACGGTTCTTATGTCCGGCAAGATAAGACAAACCTATTTGGACAGAGGAGATGATCATTCCTTTATTTCGGTAGAAGTAGACGGGAAAGTACGTGAAGTTAATTTTGAAGACTATGTAATGGGCGTTACAGCCTTACAGATTCCATCCGCTTATCAGACAGAGGCGATCAAAGCCCAGATGGTGGTAGCGAGAACGAATCTATGTAAAATGCTGGAGGATCATCCAACGGAACTATTGAAAGACAAGTATCTAACCGTTGATCAGATGGAGGAACTGGGAATCAGGGATAAATTCGGCAGGGCAAGCAGAGAAACAAGCGGACAGGTTCTCACCTATGACGGGAATCTGATTCTGGCATCCTATCATGCGATCAGTGCCGGAAGGACAAGAAATGGAAATGATGTTCTGGGAAGCCAGAGTTACCCATATCTGGTATCGGTACAGAGCGCTCAGGATGTGGAGGCAGAACGTTATCTCCACGCTGAAGTATACGATCCGGAAGAAATATTACGAATATGCAGGGAGCAGTATCCTGATATGAAAGCATATTATCCGGAAGGAACTGAGGTTTCTACAGATCATACTGCCGGTACGGGAGCCAAAGAAAGCAGAATACAGGATAATTATCAGCAGGAAACAGCATTAAATGTGAAAGCAGAAGGTAGAGAGAACGTCACCACTACATGGAATGCAGACCAGGGACCGGATACCATATCCACAGACCTTTCGGGTGTAGAAACAGAAATTTTAACCGAGGCAGCAGAACCGGAATCTCCAAAGGGAACGCAGACGCAAAACGGGACAGATCCGGGAAACGGAAAAGAAACCCGGAAGCAGAGCGGGGCAGAGTCCGAAACTCCAAAAGCAAGTCGGACAGAAGCTGTAACAGAACCCCAGACAGAACCCCAGACAGAACCCCAGACAGAACCACAGACAGAACCGTCAGAGACAGATAATCATGAGAGTGGAACGGAGGAGTTAAATAAAACAAATCTTTGGGACAATATGGAGATTGAAAGTAATGATGAGGCTGGCTATATAACAAAAATCCGGATTGGTGACACAGAAATACCTGGTGAAGAATTCCGCAGATTTCTGAATTTAAATTCCAGCTGTTTTACAATGGAGCAGGTAGAAAAAGGAATTCGGATTACCACCAAAGGATTGGGACACGGTGTGGGAATGAGCCAGTACGGAGCAGAGAGAATGGCAGAATCAGGAAAACCATATGATGAGATTTTGCAATATTATTTTAAAAATGTAACGATAGAAATAAATGAGAAACAAAACAGTTCAGAGACAGAAACAAATGCCATAAATTCATAAATCGATTTTTCAAACATTGTATATTCTTTCATAAACTGGCAATGCTATTGTTGAACATAATTGATCAATAGTACGAGGTGAAGAATATGCAGAAAAAAGATGTTGTAAAGTTTTTTAAGAAAAAAGGAACCATTGTGGCATTGAGTCTGTGTCTGGTGGGAGGAGTAGCAGCAGCTTCCTATTATACTATGGAATTGTCACAAAATGCAAAAGAAGAAGAGCAGAATCTGGTAGACCTGAATGAAGAACCAAAAGATCCGGAACCATCGGACCCAATCACAACAGATAAAACATCACAATCAGAGAACAACACAAAAGAAAACGGAAATAAGAATGCCACATCCGGCGACACTAAAAATCAGACAGAATCAGACGCTTCTAAACCTACATTAGCAAATGATATGGACGTAGACCCGGCATATCTGGCAGATAACGAAGCAAAAACAAGTGCTGATGCAAAAACAGCAAAAGAGTCAGAAGACAGCGTAGATGCAAATTCAACAAATATCCAGGCGAAAATAGAACCAACCGTTGATTTTGGAGATAACAGCACATTGACATGGCCGGTAGCAGGAACTGTATTAATCGACTACAGTATGGACTCTACCGTATACTTCAAAACATTAAATGTTTACAAATATAATCCGGCACTTATTATCGGGAGTGAAGTAAACGGACAAGTTCTGGCAGCAGCAAAAGGCATTGTAGAATCCATCGACGTAAATGACGAAACAGGAACAACTATCACCATGAATATTGGAAACAACTACGAATTGGTATATGGACAGTTAAAAGAAGTTCCGGTAGCAGTAGGCGATGTTGTAGAAACAGGATCCATCATAGGTTATGTAAGCGAACCTACAAAATATTATTGCGAAGAAGGAAGCAACCTTTTCTTTGAGATGAAAAAAGATGGTACACCTGTAGATCCATTCCTGTACCTGGAGTAAAGTCAATTGTAATCATAAACAAGAAGATAAATAAAGGTCTTAAATTTTCATTCTTTCCGGCAGGAGAAGTGACGTTCACGTCATGATTAATCGGAAGAAGAAGATTTAAGGCCTTTTCCCAACCATTCAAAAACCTTGCACACTTTCCGAAGAAGAGAGTATACTATATTAGTACAGCGGATAAGAACTCCACTGTACCGAATAAAGTTACACCTGCGGATACGCAATCGAATCTTTCTTACTTGGCGTTACAATTTCCAAATGCAAACTGTCGTATTTGATATGGGTGAAGTACTTTTTCGTCGATTGCTTTTTATAATAAGCGCATGTATGAGGTTCTTGTATGTGCGCTTTACATAGACAATGAAGGATGAAGGTAAAATGAATTATACGTATATATTAAAGTGCAGTGATGACACCTACTATACCGGTTGGACAAACAATCTGGAGAAACGGATTGATGATCATAACAGTGGAAAAGGTGCCAAGTACACGAAAGGAAGGCGGCCGGTAGTTCTTGCTTATTGTGAGATATTTGCAACGAGACAGGAGGCAATGAAAAGAGAATATGAGATTAAAAAACTCCCGAAAAAGGACAAGCTGAAACTCATGGAAGGATTTTCATACCGGGAGCAATTGGAGAATCTGCTGTAAACGCAAAAAAACGGCTGCCACGGAAGATACTAGTACTACAGCGAACAATTTCATCTTAAATTTGGGTTTAGCTGATTAAAGACGCTTTGTAGATGTAGGTAGTGTACGGAAAGAGAAGGGGACGGACCAATGTCCTGGTCCGCCCCCTTCTCTTTCCGAGATAGCATTCGTTGATACAAAGCTGGTATTCTCAGCATGATAGGACCCCGGGGTTGTGGCATGCCGGACGCGATTGGCGTAAAGCAACTGATCTTGAGAACGGAATTTGTTTTTCATTCTGTAACCAGAAAAAGGAACAAACTCACATCTTTCTGTACACTACCTATCATTTACAAAGCGTCTTAATCAGCGAAAACCAAATTCAAGAATCCGTTCGCTCTAGAGCGTGTTTGAAAATTCATTCCTGCCATCTGCACGCCCCACTTTGCGGCATATTTGCCCCGAATTCAGGTTACGTAGCCCGCTACGCGCCCTTCATCCGGGACAAATCTCCCACAAACTGTGACGCACAGCTGCCAGAAAGCAATTTTAAAACACGCTCTAGAGCAGCCGGCTGTATAGTCAGTTAAATTGCCATTCCTGCAACGTAAACGTACATGAGAATAAAATGACAGATGCTTCCGCCCATAACAAAGAGGTGGAAGATTTCATGTGATCCGAAGTTTTTGTGTTTCGAATCAAAAATCGGGAGTTTAAGAGCGTATATGATTCCGCCTGCCGTATAGATAATCCCGCCAGCCAGCAGCCATCCAAAGCCTGCCGCCGGAAGCGCTTTAACAATCTGGGTAAATGCCAGAACACATACCCATCCCATACCGATATAGAGTATAGATGAAAACCATTTCGGACAGGTAATCCAGCACATTTTAATGATAATCCCCACAATCGCAATTCCCCATACGATGGTACATAAAAGGTTGCCTGTGGGACCGTTTAAAACTATCATGCAAATTGGTGTATAAGTACCTGCGATTAGTACAAAAATCATACAGTGATCCAGTTTTCGCAGTATGCGGTTAGTACGGGTAGTCAGATCCAGGGAATGATATGTGGCACTGGCTGCATACAGCATAATCATACTGATAATAAATATAGATAATGATACGATATGTGTCCGGTCCGGCTGCATGACCGCAGTCTTAATTAACAGTGGCATAGCAGCAAAAATTGCCATTACCATACCAATAAAATGGGTGATAGCACTTCCGGGATCTTTTAACCGGAATTTTCTCTGGGTTATGGTTGCTGTTTGATTCATAATAATACCTCCTCAAGATTATATGCCATCAATATACTATTTTTTGGAAATGATATTACGACATGTAGTAATGAAAACTATGTTGCGTTATCACTATATTATACCCATAAAAAGAAAAAAGCAACCCTGTTTTGGTAAAATTCTTAAAAAATTAAGGATTTTCTAATATATATGTCAAAAATATCTGCTATGCTTCTAAAATCAAGTACTTATAGAGGAAATAGATTGTTTTTTTATGGATTATCATTTATAATTTATCTTAAGCAAATCAGGAAAAATAATGTTTTTATTGATAAGGCAGGAGGATATCATGGGTAACCAGGACTGGTCGAATCTGGGCGACCAAATAAAGAATACAGTGCAGTCTGCGATTGATTCGCAGAATTTTAGGCAATTGAACGATTCAATTAGAAATTCAGTAAACAGTGCGATAGATAATGTGAATCAGAGTCTGAATCAGGCAAATCAGAGGTTCAACCGCGGCAATATGGGAAACATCGGAAATTTTGGACATCCTTATTCAGAGCCGCAAAATCCCTGGGATTCCAGGAAGAACAGGAACCGGGAAAGAAATAAGAATTCATTTCGGGATGTACCGCAAAAAGGAGTTAAAAATGAGTTGATTTCCCGAAACAGCGGGATGAAAGGGGCGGGCTATTCCCTGACTATTGTAGGGTATATTTTTGCCGGAAGCCTTGGACTTGCGACCTTTATTGTGGCTTTGGTAAGTATGCTTACCGGAGGTATAGAAGGCGGGGCGGCAATTGCAATCGGCGTAATTTTTCCATTCCTGATTGCCAGCATTATTATGGCATGGCGGGGGAGTAAGATTCTCGGCAGATTAAAGCGGTTTAAGCTCTATGTGCGCCAGCTGCGGGGCAGAGAATACTGTTCCATTAAAGAACTTGCAGACGCTGTTGGAAAACCATTGAATTACACAGTAAAGGATCTGAGGGAAATGATCCGTAAAAACATGTTCTGCCAGGGACATATTGATGCCCAGGAGAGCTGCCTCATGATTACAGATCAGATCTATAACCAATATTTAGAGGCACAGCATCAGATGGAAATCCGCCAGCGGGAAGAGCGGAGCAGAATTCAGAATGCTGAGACAATCAAAAAAGAACAGAAAGCAAAAATGGAAGATGGTTCTGTACCGGAAGATGTGAAAAAAGTAGTAGAAGAGGGTCAGAGTTATCTGGATAAAATAAAAAAGAGCAATGATGCAATTCCGGGTATAGAGGTATCTGAAAAGATTTCCAGACTGGAAGTAATTACAAGTAAAATATTCGAGCGCGTGGAGCAGCATCCGGAGCATATCCCGGATCTTCGTAAATTCATGGAGTATTATCTGCCGACTACCGTTAAGCTGTTAGATGCGTATGAAGAGTTAGAGAGACAGCCGGTACAGGGCGAAAATATTATGACTTCCAAGCGGGAAATAGAAGATACGCTGGATACAATTAATATGGCATTTGAAAAGCTTTTAGATGGATTCTTCCAGGATACTTCCTGGGACATCTCTTCCGATATATCCGTGCTCCAGACAATGTTTGCACAGGAAGGTCTGACCGGACAGGATTTTAAGAAAGCCATGGAGAGTACCGCAAAGAAAGAACTGGATCCGGAAAAAAATGATGAAATCAAATTAAAATTTTAATACAAGTGAGCTGCCATGCACAAGAACCCGGCAATTCTCCAGGGAGTGTTTGAAGCTTACGCGGATACGAAATCAAATGCTAAATTTTACATGAAAAGAGGATTAAGATATGAGTGATGAATTCAAAGACTTTGCATCGGCACCGGCACCTACTTTAACGCTGGATCCATTTCAATCAGAAAAAAATGATACTCAGCTTCAGGCAGCACAGACAGTAGGAACAGTGGTTGAAGAGCCGAAAAAACCGGAATTTGACGAGAGCATGCTTTCAGCAGATGAGAGAAAGATGGTTAACAGCTTTGCGGAACAGATCAATCTGACAGATTCTAATGCTATTTTGCAGTACGGTGCGGGAGCACAGAAGAAAATGGCTGATTTCTCTGAAGCAGCGCTTGACAATGTTAAGACAAAAGATCTTGGTGAAGTAGGTGAGATGCTTTCCGGAGTTGTAACCGAGTTAAAAAGCTTTGAAGTGGAAGAACAGGAAAAGGGATTTCTTGGATTTTTCAAGAAGAGCAGCAATAAGATTACGGCAATGAAAGCAAAATATGATAAAGCAGAAGTGAATATCAACCGTATCTGTGAGGCACTGGAAAGTCATCAGGTACAGCTGTTAAAAGATATTGCAGTACTGGACAAGATGTATGGACTTAATCAGTCTTATTTTAAAGAATTATCCATGTATATTCTGGCAGGCAAGAAGAAACTGGCCAAGATCCGTGTAGAGGATCTTCCCGCATTGGTACAAAAAGCAAATAATTCCGGACTTCCGGAAGATGCTCAGGCAGCCAAAGATCTGGATTCACTGTGTAACCGTTTTGAGAAGAAACTGCATGATCTGGAATTAACCAGGATGATTTCTCTCCAGACAGCTCCCCAGATCCGTCTTGTTCAGGGCAATGATACTCTGATGGTAGAGAAAATACAGTCAACGATCGTAAATACAATACCATTGTGGAAGAGCCAGATGGTACTGGCTTTAGGCGTTGCACATTCAGCAGATGCGGCAAAGGCACAGAGAGAAGTCACAGATATGACCAATGAACTGCTGAAGAAAAATGCACAGACACTCAAGATGGCTACTGTGGAAACGGCGAAAGAGTCAGAACGCGGCATTGTAGATATTGAGACATTGAAGACCACCAATGAGTCTCTGATATCTACTTTGGACGAAGTAATGCGTATCCAGTCAGAAGGACACCAGAAACGTATGGAAGCAGAAGCCGAAATGCAGAGATTAGAAGGGGAACTGAAGGGCAAGCTCTTGCAGCTTCAGGGTTAAATCGTAGAAGAAAACCGCTTTTACACTCCTTATTTGGGCAGTATCTCAACAAATCTTGTGATATACAATGGGATAAATATGGTTCCACCCTTGACAAGGGAACCGAAACTATGGTACGATAAGGTTCGTAATATCGTGTCAGTATAGCAACAATGTAAAATATTGAGGTTAAAGCCCTGTACATAAGAGTCATGTTACAGGGCTTTTTTATGCGATTTCATGGCACGAAGCGACGTGTGGGAAGTGCAGATATAAAGGCAGCCTGAGGAACAGGCAAATAGAAAGGAAACATTAATACATGGAAACAGTTAGATTTGATGAACTTGGTCTTAGTGACCAGATACTAAAGGCAGTAACAGAAATGGGGTTCGAAGCAGCGAGTCCGATCCAGGCAAAAGCAATTCCGGTACTTATGGCAGGAAAAGATGCGATAGGCCAGGCACAGACAGGAACTGGAAAGACAGCAGCATTTGGAATACCACTTCTGGAAAAGATTGACCCGAAGAGCAAGAAACTTCAGGGAATTATCTTATGCCCTACAAGAGAATTGGCAATTCAGGTGGCGGAAGAAATACGTAAATTGTCAAAATTCATGCATGGGATTAAAGTACTTCCGGTTTATGGCGGACAGGATATTGTGAAACAGATACGTTCCCTGAAAAGCGGCGTACAACTGATCATAGGTACTCCTGGGCGAGTAATGGACCATATGAGAAGGAAAACGATTAAATTTGATCAGGTGCATACCATTGTCCTGGATGAAGCAGATGAAATGTTAAATATGGGATTCAGAGAAGATATCGAGACCGTATTAAAAGAAATACCGGATGAAAGACAGACCGTTCTTTTCTCTGCAACAATGCCAAAACCGATTATGGATATCACCAACCAATACCAGAAAAAAGATGCGGAACTGGTTAAGGTAGTAAAAAAAGAACTTACCGTTAAAAATATAGATCAATATTATTATGAAGTAAAACAGAAAAGCAAGGAAGAAGTATTGTCCAGACTTCTGGATATGTATAATCCAAAGCGTTCCCTTGTATTCTGTAATACAAAAAGAAAAGTAGATGAGCTTACAACGGCACTGCAGGGAAGAGGATATTTTGCAGAGGGTCTTCACGGAGATCTGAAACAGTCTCAGCGTGATCGCGTCATGAACGGCTTCCGTAACGGAAAAACAGAGATTCTGATCGCAACAGATGTTGCAGCCAGAGGAATCGATGTAGATGACGTAGAGGCAGTATTTAATTATGATATCCCTCAGGATGATGAATTCTATGTACACCGTATCGGCAGAACAGGCCGTGCAGGAAGAGTCGGAAAAGCTTTCTCATTTGTTGTAGGTAAAGAAGTATATAAGCTGAAAGACATTCAGAGATATTGTAAAACAAAGATCTATGCACAGCCGATTCCGTCACTGGATGACGTAACAGCTATAAAAGTAGAAAAAATACTGGAAAATGTAAATCAGATTATTGCTAATGAAGATTTAAGAGATATGATCGATATGCTGGAAAACCATCTGAATGAAGAAGATTATACAGCAATGGATATTGCAGCTGCATTCCTGAAGATTTCCATGGGAAATGAAGAAGCCATGGAAGAAGAAAAAAGTATGGGTATGGACTTTGGCAATACTGGTGCAGAAGAAGGCATGGTACGTCTTTTCATTAATATCGGTAAAAAACAGGGTGTACGCCCTGGGGATATTCTTGGTGCGATTGCCGGGGAATCAGGTATGCCGGGTAAATTAGTTGGCAGTATCGACATGTACGATAAGTATACTTTTGTAGAAGTACCTACAGACCGTGCAAAAGAGGTATTGAGTGCAATGGATCATGCAAAGATTAAAGGCAAAATGGTAAATGTGGAGCCGGCAAATCAAAAATAAACTGATATGTAAACTGGCATGGATAAAAAATATGAAACTGGCTGTTTTAACATAACCAGTATAGTGCTATGATATTCCCAAATTCAAAATGAGGAGAGGGAATATCATGCAGCATAAAAATCAAACTATTATGAAGCTGGCACAGACAGCGCTGTTAGCGGCACTGTGCTTCGTATCATTTACTTTTTTCCAAATTAAAATACCGATGCCGGGAGGCGATGCAACGTCCATTCATATTGGAAATGCTTTCTGTGTACTGGCGGCATTGCTGTTAGGCGGAGGATACGGTGGCCTTGCAGGAGCTGTAGGCATGACGATTGCGGATCTGATGGATCCTATATATATTGTAGGAGCTCCCAAGACATTTGTTTTAAAACTTTGTATTGGGTTGATTGTCGGCCTTGTGGCACACCGTATAGCAAAAATTGGAGAAACCAGTAATAAAAAATATATTTTAAAGTGGAGCACTATCGCTTCCGTATGCGGATTAGGATTTAATGTAATCTTTGACCCGCTGGCCGGATACTTCTACAAACAGATCATACTGGGACAGCCTCAGGAAATGGCATCCGTTTTGGCAAAATGGAGTACGGCGACTACATTTGTAAATGCAGTTGTATCCACTATATTGGTAGCAGTGTTATATAGCGCTTTACGTCCGGCACTGGGTAAAGCGGGATTGCTAGTTCAACCAGCAAAGGTTTAATGCTTAAAGGAATAATGCTTAAGGGTATATTGCTTAAGGGTATAATGCTTAAGGGTATAATGCTTAAGGGTATAATGCTTAAGGGTATAATGCTTAAAGGTATAATACTTAAGGGTATAATACTTAAGGGTATAATGTTTAAAGGCATTATTTTAAAGAATAGAAAAGAAGCAGGTATCCACATCGGGATGCCTGCTTCTTTAGGAGAAGGATTAATTAACCAAAATATCTTTCTAATAAACCTTTGAAAGCTTTACCGTGGCGGGCTTCGTCTTTTGCCATTTCATGTACAGTATCATGAATAGCATCCAAATCCGCAGCTTTTGCACGTTTTGCAAGATCAAACTTACCTGCAGTAGCTCCATTTTCTGCCGCTACTCTCATTTCCAGATTTTTCTTTGTGCTGTCAGTTACAACTTCTCCAAGAAGTTCTGCGAACTTGGAAGCATGTTCAGCTTCTTCATAAGCAGCCTTTTCCCAGTATAATCCAATTTCAGGATAGCCTTCTCTGTGAGCAACCCTGGACATTGCCAGATACATACCAACTTCAGAACATTCTCCTTCAAAGTTTGCTCTTAAATCTGCTAAAATATCTTCAGAAACACCTTTTGCAATTCCAACAACATGTTCTGCAGCCCAGCTCATATCGCCTTCCTGTTTTGTGAATTTACTTGCCGGCGCTTTACAGATAGGACATATCTCCGGTGCAGAATCTCCTTCATGAACATAACCACAAACATTACATACAAATTTAGCCATTTTTAAAATCTCCTTTTCATCTTTATATTTAGTTTAGGAAATAAAATTCCTTTTATTATTAATAATAGTAATTGTTACTGATATTAATATACTACAAATGATAGAATTTGTCAACAGGTTATTCTATATTTTTAAAATTATTTTTCATCCGATAAATCTTATTCGTGATACAAGAGGTTTGAATTCACATTAAATGCGCCATCCAACAAACGGGAATATGTAACAGTGTAACGGTATTTACTAGTGAAATAGGAATCAATAAGTTTAGAGTGTATTTTGGTCAATATTTTTGGTATACTAGAACTACAGCGAACTGTTTATAAACGGATTAATATTCCAAACAATCTTATGAGTCATTACTTAAAATAGAGACGCCCTGCAAGTTTCCCACTCTCTTCTTTCCGAGATTCCGTTTACTGCTACAAAGCTGGTTGGTTTTCTCATCTCAGCATGGTGGACTTACCAGATCACAGACTTAACTGGATGTAGGCACTATAACCATAAATATACTGTAGTAGAATGAAGAAACCGGCTGCATGATAAGATCAAGCTGCTTAATGCTAATAGCGTCATAAAATATGAAAGATGAAAGGCTGGTAATATATTGAACGGAAAAGTAATATTTTATGTGACCAGACATGGGCAAACTTTGTTTAACCTTCTTGATAAAGTGCAGGGCTGGTCAGATACTCCACTAACCCAGCAAGGCATTCAAACCGCAAACCTTCTTGGGAATGCTATGAAAAAAATTAAATTTGAGTCTGTCTATACGAGCGATAGCGGACGTGCATGTGAAACAGCCACGCTAATCCTTAACCAGAATGAACATATTCAGCCACAGGTTAATCATGACAAACGTCTAAGGGAGTGGGGATTTGGAAGTTTGGAGGGAGAATCTAATAACTGGTTTATGGATACGATTCTGAATGGGCTGCCGCCTGATATTGGGTTTGAGCACCTTACTGACTACTTACCGCAGATTTCTGAAATTATCGTAAAAACTGACACTATAGGTTTTGCAGAACCATTTGGAACAATTGAAAACAGAATTAGTTCTATTTTTAAAGATATAGCAGAAAAAGTATCTGCTACTGGTGGTGGGCAAGTGTTAATTGTTACACATGCGTTTATAATAAAAACGATAGTATATCTTTACGCAAGACATCGTATTTCTGAAGTTGCCAAAGTAGAAAACGCTAGTATAACAAAAATAATATATCAAGACGGAAATTTTTGTGTAGAGGATATCAATAGTACTAGTTATAC